>CAYPXQ010000121.1:0-13293 GCA_964414685.1 uncultured Actinomycetota bacterium | reverse complement strand
AAAAATCATAGCTTTAACCAGTTTCAATGATGAGGATCTGATCAGAAAATCGCTCAAAGCAGGCGCAGTAAACTATATACTTAAAAATACATCCAGCGCAAAGCTTGTTAAGACGATTAAAGATGTATATAAGGGTAAACTTGCGCTTTCCTCCCAGGCCACAAAGATTTTACTCTCTGAGTTAAGAGAGCCGCCGGATGGGACTATTAAATTAACTAACCGCGAAAATGAAATACTTGCCCTCATAGTAGAGGGCCTATCCAACAAACAAATCGCAGAAAGACTTTTCCTCAGCAACTCCACGGTTCAATTCCATGTCAGCAATATATTAAGCAAGCTGGGTGTCTCCAAAAGAACTGAAGCTGCTTATCTTGCTTTAAAACAAAAACTGGTGAAATTACCAGGTTAAGGCTGGCAACATTACCCAATATAAAACCATAAGCCTCACCGTTACTATTTTCATGCTGCGCTATTATACTAAAATCAAAAAATGAAAATACTACTTGCAGAAAAAAGCAAAAACCTGGTATCAGCTCTGATGCTGGTAATCACCGAGATAAAGGATACCGTTATAAATGAAATAGGTTCGGTCCTGCATGTGGACAGTGTAGATAATCTATATAAAGAACTTAAAAAAGAAAAGCCGGAAGTGCTTATTATAAATGGCGGTTTTGTAAACCATAAGACCAGGGAAGCAATGCCGGTTCTGCAGAAATTATATCCGGCCATGACAATACTTATCTTGAGCATAGATCCTGGAATGGAAGAAAAGTATCAGGAAATAGGCATAGAAAATTTCATATTAAAAGGGGATTCAGCTGAAAATTTTTATAATTCCATGAACGACTTTCTGAAAAAAGAACTGGTAAAAGTCTCCATATGAGATTTTTATCATCAGGCCAAAAGTAAGTGATAAAAAACATGAAACTAACAATAAAACTCCTTATCCTGATGCTGATGTGTGTTTTAGTCTTCCTTATGGGCTGCGAAACAAAACAATACAGCCAGTACGAAACGGGCTTTAATGAAGACACACTGAAAGAAATGAGCCTAAAGACTGGAGAGGATACATAATATATTTAGTTATTTTGATCAAGAGATGGAAAAGTTAAAAAAAGAAGACGGCAGCATACATAATACAGCATCTAATTAATTATTATAAAAAGAAAGGAAGAACAATGAGGTTTATACTTATCATCGCGGCGATCGTGTTGCTTGTGGTTGGAATATTGGGCCTATTTCCTCAATTCGGCTGGGCCAGTGTACCATTGTGGCGCGCAATACTGGAAATAGTAGTAGGCGGCCTGGTGTTGTTTATAGGCATAAGAACACGTTAGAGTTTGTAATAAGAAGAAATTAGTGGAGGAGTAAATCATGAGTATCTTTTGGATCCTGGCAATCATAGCGGTTGTATTAATAATTTTTTCAGGTATTTTTGGTTTTAGGGGAGCCGGAAAAACAGGCTGGGGAATTCTAAAAATTCTATTTATCGTTTTTATAGTCTTTTTAGTCGTAATGGTTATTTTGGCAATTATTATGTAAGAATTTGCTTTTAAAAAGATTTTTTTATTCGGAAAAGTAAAAAAAGACAAAAATATTTATTTAATAAAGTAGAGTGTTCAAATGAAACATTTATCAGCACCGAAAAATATAACATGGTGGATTGCATTGATACTTGCAGTTGTGGGGATCATTGGCTATTTTGTGGATTTCCTGGGCCCATTTTCTTTCTGGCTGGTATTAGCGTCGGCAGTCTTGCTTCTCATTGCTACAAGATTTAAAGGTCTCTAATAATAGGACTATTGAATCTTTGAATAGTGTTAAAAATCGAAATAGTTTCTGGCTTTTCGGTTATAGTATATTGTCTTTAATTTGCTTAAATTATTGAGACGAGAGGTTATGGATTTTATTATGGAAAAAGCAATATATTATAAATAATAATTTACTAATACGAAAGGAATATCATGAGTAAGGTTGTATTGATCATTGTGGGAGTGATTGTAGCTATAGTAGGAATTCTTACACTTTTTCCCGCTATGACCCTGGGTTTATGGTTATCTATAGCTTTAATAGGAGTAGGTATTATCAGCATAATTTTAGGGTTTTTAGATAAAGGAAAAACAGGGACAAGAGAAGTAATAAAAGAGGTCAAACAGGAAGAACAGATAGATAATAATAGAGAATAAATTACCCCGAACAGAAATTCTCTTCTTTTCAAAAGTCGATAAAGGTAAATTTTTAACTGCAGAAGCCTGTATGATCCATAAGGATATCCGGGATGCGTGCAAGCGCATATCCGGCTTTCCTTATATTCTTAAAAGCATATATATTTGACTTCAACTCTGCCGGCAGATATAACGACTTTATGGCAGAGCCGCATAAGCCGGGTATGATCTTTTCAACCCCGGTACCAGCCATATATGAAGGGAGCCTGTCTACGGCTCCGTCGGATACCGCCCTTATGCAGTGTATCCTGCCCGAAGGTATCCCATTATTTACAAGGCTTTCTATAAGCCAGAAGGACTCCATATCTACAACTTCGGCACCATGATCATCAAATAGCCTTTTCTTTTCCCCGGGAGTTGACGCCACATGGTCTGTGCAGCCGCAGGTAACCGGTATCATACCTTTCCCGGACAGGCCGGCAGCAGTATTATCTGCAAGGTCATACCTGGCAGGTCTTTTCCTATTCTCACAGCCTTTTATCAAACCTGATCCGGCCAGGTCCATTACACTTTTATATATTACCAGGTCACCCGCCTTAAGGCCTTTTCTGCATGCCCCGCAGAAGCCGGTGATAAGTACCCGGGCATCCTTTATATCTTTTGCCTTCACCTGTTTCAGTACAATGCCGGAAGCCCTGGCTGCATTATCTTTCCCCATACCAGTGATAGATATAAGAACATCATCTTTTCCTATCCTGCCCCGGTACAGGAGAACTTTCCCTGACCGGCATTTTTCCCTTATCCCTGTTTTCCGGATGATGCCTGCCAGTTCGATTTTCAGCGCCCCGAATATTAAAAGCATGATACTGATTATACATTTAAAACCAGGGAAGCGTTAAGGGATATTAAATAAATATTAAATATGCTTATATTCTTGCCAAAAATTAATATATACCTTAAGATTGTATTGCTATTGATTTATATATATACTTAAAGAATGTTTTAATCAGAGTCAGGGAGATGAGATCATGCTGGGGCTTAACAGGAGATTAAAAGACCTTCAATCCGAAGGAAGACAAATAAAGATCGGAATTGCGGGGCTGGGCCAGATGGGAAGCAGCATGGCGGTCCACGTAAACAGCCTGGCCGGCATGAGGATAGCGGCTGCAGCTGACCTGGATGTAAATAATGCTGCAGGTATACTTAAAAAGGCGGGCTATAGTGAAGATGACCTGGCTCTGGTGGAGGCAGGAATAAAGATAAGTCCGGAAAACAGGGGATCAGATATGATCAATGCCGGGCCCGGTATGTATCCTGCCATAGAAAAGGCAATAGGATCCGGCAAGATGATCGTAACCGATGATATCGGCATCCTTACTGCTATTGGAGATATAGATGTGGTGGCGGATGCCACCGGGCATCCGGAGGCGGGGGCCAGGATAGCATTTGCCGCCATAAGCAATAAAAAGCATATGGTAACCTTCAATGTAGAAGCTGACACCACTATAGGCCCCATACTTAAGAGGATGGCAGATAATTCCGGCATCGTCTACACGGTAGCCGCGGGAGATGAGCCTGCCGCCGCCCTGGAGCTGTTTGATATGGCTGATGCCCTGGGACTGGACATAGTGGCAGCGGGCAAGGGTAAGAATAACCCGCTGGATAAGGAAGCCAATCCGGAGAGCCTGGCAGAATATGCGGCAAAGAAAGGCTCCAGCGCCAGGATGATGACCTCATTTGTAGACGGGACCAAATCCATGTTTGAGATGGCCTGCCTTTCCAATGCTACCGGACTGGTGCCGGATACCAGGGGCATGCACGGGGCAAAGGTAGATGTAGCCGGCCTTACACAGAAATACAGGCTGAAAAAAGACGGGGGGATACTGTCCAGGAAAGGCGTGGTGGAGTTTGCCATAGGGGACATCGCTCCGGGGGTATTCCTGGTATATACATCTGAATTAAAGATAATAAGGGATGAGCTTAAATACCTTCTTTTCGGAGACGGACCCAATTACCTGCTTTACCGGCCCTATCATCTTACCAGCATAGAAGCCCCGCTGTCGGCAGCCAGGGCCTTCTTTTACGGAGAGCCCACCATAGTACCCATGAGCGGTCTGGTATCTGAAGTAGTGACCTATGCCAAAAAGGACCTTAAGGAAGGGGATGTGCTTGACGGCATAGGCATGTTTACCATATACGGCATGATAGAGAATTACAGCATTGCCGCCGATGAAGGCCTGCTTCCCCTGGGTCTCAGCCAGGGAGCCAGGCTTGTAAATAATATTGAAAAAGGGTCTCCCGTGACCTATAAGGATGTGGAGCTGGTCCAGGATTCCACAATACTGCAGCTTAGAAGACTGCAGGACGGGATGAAGTTCCAGGGAAGATAATATGAATACCATGCCCGGCATATTCTCCAGCTATTTGCCATATATAGAGAAACAGCTCATGTCGCTCTTTAAAGGCCGGGAGCTGCCGCTTTACCGGATGATGCAGTATCATATGGGCTGGATGGATAAGGACGGCCGCAGGATAAGCCAGGCAGGCAACGGCAAGATGCTCAGGGCTACCCTGTGCCTTTTGGCGGCAGAATCGGTGACCGGGGATTTTAAAAAAGCACTTCCAATATCGGCATCCATCGAACTGATACATAATTACTCCCTGGTCCATGACGACATACAGGACGGCGACGGGATGAGAAGGCACCGGGCCACGGTATGGAAGCTATGGGGAAGCCCCCAGGCCATCAATGCCGGTTCGGCGCTCAAGATGCTGGCAGACCTTTCCATTCTCCGGCTGGCAGACAGCGGCATCCCGCCCCGAAAACAGCTGGATGTTTTTGAGATACTGGAGACAAACTGCCTCAGGATGATTGAGGGCCAGTATATGGATATTGATTTTGAACACAGGGATAGGATAACAGTGGAGCAGTACCTGGATATGATAGAGAAAAAGACCTCCGCCCTTATATCCGGCGCCCTTCAGTCGGGAGCTGTCCTGGGATTGGAAAAGAACAGGCTGGAAGGCTTCGGGGAGTTTGGCAGGTACCTGGGGATCGCCTTCCAGATAACAGATGATATCCTGGGGATCTGGGGAAATGACAGAAAGACGGGGAAACCCCGGGGCAATGATATAACCAGGAAAAAGAAATCACTTCCCATTGTCTTCTGCATGCAGGAGGGCAGGGGAAAAGAAGCTGAAAGACTCAGGGCCATATACGCCAAAAGCAGCATCAGCCCCAGGGCTGTAAATTCCGTACTGTCCATACTGGGGGGATGCGGAGCCAGGGATTTCTGCCGGGAAGAGGCCCGGAAGTATTACCGCCTGGCCTTAAGGGAGCTGGAGGGACTTCCGGCGAGGAAGGAATATGCCGGCCATTACAAAGAGATAGCCCGGTTCCTAATAGGGAGGGATTTCTAGAAGATGGATGAGACAAAGAGGAAAAAAGAGCACCTGGAGATCAGCCTGAAGGGCGATATGGAAAACGAGGAGATCACATCCGGTTTTGAGGAGTACCGGTTTGTACATAATGCGCTTCCCGAGCTTGATGCTGACAGCATAGATACCGGCATAGAGGTATTGGGGAAAAAGCTTGCCGCCCCGCTCATGATAGCACCCATAACCGGAGGCACAGGAGACGGCGGGGTGATAAACAGGAGGCTGGCTGCAGCCGCTGCCGGGGCAGGCATTGCCATGGCCGTGGGATCCCAGAGGATAGCGCTGGAAGACCCGGGAAGCCGTCATACATTCACAGTCAGGGATACAGCCCCGGACATGCTGCTTTTTGCCAATCTGGGAGCAATACAGCTGAATTATGGATACGGGGTAAAGCAGTGCAGGGAAGCAGTAGATATGATAGGAGCTGACGGGCTTATGCTGCATTTGAATCCCATGCAGGAAGTATTCCAGGACGGGGGCAACAGGGATTTCTCCGGCCTGGCAGATAAGATAAAGAACATATGTAAAAGCGTATCATTCCCGGTGGTGGTAAGGGAAGTCGGTTTCGGAATATCAGCCGGGACGGCAGAAAGACTTATTTCCTGCGGGGTCAGCGGCATCGATATTGGCGGAGCCGGAGGCACCTCCTGGATAGATATCGAGGCAGAGCGCTCAAAGGACCAGATGATGGCCAGGATAGCAAAGACCTGCCGGGGATGGGGGATACCCGCTGCAGAGTGCCTGGAAGGCATGCGCGGCCTTAAAAAAGATATATTGATAATAGCCAGCGGGGGTATACGCAGCGGACTTTATGCCGCCATGGCCATAGCCCTGGGAGCCGATATGGCAGGTATTGCCCTGCCCCTGTTAAAGGCAGCTTCCGCATCAGAGGAGAAGGCGTCGGCGCTTATAGATGAATATATCACCGGGTTAAGGATCGCTATGTTCGGCATAGGGGCAAAAAATATAGAAGAGCTTAAAAATACCAGATACCTCAAAAAGAAGGGAAGGCACATTTGATATATTCCCCTGGGCTGTCGGCAGCCATAGTCAGGCATATGTACAGGAATAAAAGACGGGGCAATAGCCGGTACCCGTTTGTCCTCATGCTGGAACCCCTGTTCAAATGCAACCTTGCCTGTTCCGGCTGCGGCAGGATAAGGGAGTACAGGGATGTCATGGGAGAGATGATGAATGCTGAAGAATGCATGGATGCCGCCAGGCAGGCGCAGGCTCCCATAGTATCGGTAACCGGGGGAGAACCCCTTCTGCACCCGGAGATAAGCCGCATAGCAAAAGAACTTCTGGATAAGGGATATTTTGTGTATTTGTGCACCAATGGACTCCTGCTGGAGGATTTCCTGGATGACATAGATGCCCATCCCAGACTTAGCTTTGTAGTCCATCTTGACGGCATGGAAAAGACCCATGACCATTTTACCGGTAAAAAAGGTGTATTCGAAACTGCTCTGAAGGCCATAAGGAAGGCAAAGGAGCTGGGTTTTTCGGTAAGGTCCAATACCACCATCTACCGGGACACTGATCCGGGAGAGATAACCGGCCTTTTCAGGCTGCTCAGGGAGACGGGGACTGACGGGGTGATGGTGTCTCCGGCATTCAGCTATGAAGTGCTGGGAACAGAAAGCTTCCTGGCCAGGGACCAGATCCATAGCGTATTTTCTGATATATACAGGGAACTTGACGGCAC
This sequence comes from uncultured Actinomycetota bacterium, assembly GCA_964414685.1. Lineage (GTDB taxonomy): Bacteria > Actinomycetota > Humimicrobiia > Humimicrobiales > Humimicrobiaceae > M55B120. The sequence goes on along the minus strand of CAYPXQ010000121.1, from coordinate 5,982 downwards.
CAGGCTCTACAATACTCCCATATACTGGGATTTCCTCCGGGGCGAAAAACAGCTAAAGTGCATACCCTGGTCAACCCCCACATATAATCTCAAGGGCTGGAAGAGCCCCTGCTATCTTATAACCGATACCCATTATCCCGGCTATATGGAGATGATAGAAAATACCGACTGGGAAAAATACGGTACCGGCCGGGATCCCAGGTGCGTTAACTGCATGGCCCACTGCGGCTATGAGGCCTCTTCCATACAGGGAAAGAAAGACATAAGGGATATGGCAAGGATCATAAAATGGAATATGACCGGGAGGAGCTGATTTGAGGGTGCTGGTAACGGGTGCTTCCGGATTTATTGGCGGGCATATTGCCAGGAAGCTTCTGGAGAAGGGATATGAAGTAAGCGTCCTTATAAGGAAGTCCAGCAATACTGCCAATATAATGGGGATGCCTTACCGGATATGCTATGGGGACCTGAAGGATAAGTATTCGGTAAGAACGGCACTTAAAGGATGCAGGGGGCTTTTCCATGCCGCAGCCATGTATGGCTTCTGGGCCAGGGACAGAAAAGAATTCTACAGAGTCAATGTGGAAGGCACAAAGCATATAATAGAGGCTGCCATGGAAGAAGGAGTGGAAAAGATAATATATACCAGCAGCGAATCTGCCCTCAGAGGAGGAAGCGGGGCGGACGGGGGATGGGGTCTTGCCCGCATAGAGGACGTATGCGGGGATTACAAGAAGTCCAAGCTGCTGGCAGAGATAGAAGTCAGGAAGATGGCCGAAACAGGATGTCCGGTGGTAATAGTAAATCCCACCACCCCCATAGGCAGCGGCGATATAGGCCCCACTCCTACGGGCAGGATAGTCCTGGATATGCTGAACCGGGCCATGCCCGCATATGTAAATACTGGACTTAATGTCATCGATGTGGAGGATGTGGCCCTGGGCCACATCCTGGCATATGAGAAGGCCGGTCCCGGGGAAAGGTTTGTACTGGGAAACAGGGACCTGTACTTGAGGCAGATGCTGGATATCATAGCCGGTATAGCCGGGATGAGGGCACCCGGGACGGAGATCCCCCTGGGGGCGGCAGCTGCCCTGGCATATGCGGATGAATTCATCTCGGGGAAACTGCTTAAGAGGCATCCCAGGATCCCCCTGGCAGCGGTAAGGACGGCATACAAGAAGAGGTTTTTTGACTGCGGATCCCATACAGAGAGGCTGGGGCTAGAGCTGTCGCCGGTAGAGAAGGCATTTGAGAAATCGATAAACTGGTTTACAGAGAACGGTTATGTTAAAGATAGAAGAAAAAAAACTTGATACCTGCATAGAAGGCGCGCAGGAATACCTTTTTTCCAGGCAGCATGAGGATGGATACTGGATAGGGCTCCTGGAAGCCGATGTTACCGTGGTAACTGATTTTATCCCCCTTATGAGGATATTCGGCATAAGGGATAAGGACAGGGAGAAAAAGGCTGTAAAATATGCCCTCGAAAGGCAGAATGAAGACGGTTCCTGGAGTCTTTTCTACGGCGGCAGGGGAAATCTGGATGCTGCCATAAGGACATATTTCGGGCTTAAGATGTGCGGCATATCACCGGACCGGGAATATATGAAAAAAGCAAAAGGATTTATCCTTGATAATGGAGGCATAGAAGCCGCCAATACCTATACCAAAATAATACTGGCCCTGTTTGGACAGTATAGCTGGCAGGGAATACCCGAGATACCGCCTGAGGTGATCTACCTGCCCCGCTGGTCATATATCAATATATACGACTTTGCCAGCTGGACCAGGGCTACCATAATGGCATTCAGCATAATACTTTCGCTGAAGCCGGTATGCAGGCTGGCTGAAGATGAGATGGTACTGGACCTGTACCGGGACCATGCCCATATAAAAAAGCCGGTACCCTTCAGGGCATCGGGGCCTGGAAGCCTGGGAAATATCTTCATAACCCTCAACACTGCATTCAAGATGTGGGACAGGCTGCCGGACAGCCTCAAAGTGGGAAGGGCTGCTGCCATGAAGAAGGTGGAAAGATGGATTCTGGACCACCAGGAAGATGACGGCAGCTGGGGCGGCATAATGCTCCCCTGGCTTTTCTCCCTTATAGCGCTAAAATACCTGGGATATGAAAATGACCATCCGGTGATGAAAAAGGGCCTTTCCGGGCTGGAAGACTTCATCATGGAGGACAGCCGGGACTTCATCCTGCAGCCGGCTACGTCCCCGGTCTGGGATACGGCCTGGGCTATAATAGCCCTGAGGAATTCCGGGATTGCGGCCGATGATCCCTCTCTGGCAAAGGCTGCCGGATGGCTGCTGGAAAAGCAGGTCCTGGCGGAAGGGGACTGGAAGGTAAAGAATCCCGGCAGCCAGCCGGGAGGCTGGTCCTTTGAGTTCGAGAACAGGTTTTATCCTGATGTAGATGATACTGCCAAAGTAAGCCTGGCTTTAAGCATGGTGGATGCGGGTATGGAGAGACAGAAGCAGGAAGCTATAGAAAAGGCCATGGACTGGGTGATAGATATGCAGAACCGTGACGGCAGCTGGGCGGCATTTGACAGGGATAATAATAAGAGGCTTCTCAGGGACATACCTTTTGCTGATTTTATCACTCCGCTTGATTTCGGCAGCCCTGATATAACCGGCCATGTCCTGTATGTGATGGGCGGTCTGGGTCTGGCCGGAAGACAAAATGCCGGCACCATCTCAAAAGCCCTCGATTATTTGAAAAAGAGCCAGAGACAGGACGGCAGCTGGTACGGCAGGTGGGGAGTGACTTTCATATACGGGACCAGCAAAGTCCTGCAGGCCCTGGAGGCGCTTTACCGGCAGGGATATCCCCTGAGAGGATTTAAAAGGTCCGTAGACAGGTCAGTTAAATGGCTTAAGTCCATACAGAATGAAGACGGCGGCTGGGGTGAAGACTGCAGGTCATTTGATAACGATTCCTACTGTCCCCTGGGAAAAAGTACCGCATCCCAGACGGCATGGGCCATGCTGGGGCTGATGGGGACAGGGGGCGATCACAGGGAAGTCAGGATGGCCGCAGATCACCTTGCCCGTACCCAGGAAAGCGACGGGAGCTGGAAGGAAGACCATTATACCGGCGGAGGCTTCCCCGGGACTTTTTATCTGAGATATGAGTTATACAAGGATTATTTTCCCCTGATGGCACTGGGAAAGTACAGGAGTGAGAGGTGAGATGGCAGTACAGTCAGAAATAATGAAGGAAAGCAGAAAAAACGAGGAAAAGCTAAAGGGGATAGCCCCGAAAGACAGGATACTCCTTATATCACACTGTCTGAGGTTCAGCGATACATGCGAGGCCAGGATGGGAAAAAGGGGTCTTCAGTGCAGGGACGACTGCAAAGACAGGTGCTCCATAGGCAGGCTCAGGATGCTGGCCGAAGACTGCGGCTATAAGGGGATATGCATCGCTCCCGGAGGTTCCATGGCGCTTAAGTTTATAAGGGATACCCGTCCCGCCGGCATTGTGGCTATTGCCTGCATGAAGGAGCTTGAAGAAGGGGTATGTGCGGTAAAGGAACTGGTGGAGGCGGGAAAGAACAGCCGGGAGCCCCCGGTCATAGTATCGGTTCCGTTACTTAAGGACGGATGCGTGGATACGGAAGTGGATGAGGATGAGGCAGAAAGGATAATAAGATTATAGGTGGTAAAAGATGATATGCGAGGTGGCGCCGGCAAAGATAAACCTGACCCTGGAAATACTGGGAAAGAGGAAAGACGGATACCATGAAATAAGGTCGGTAATGCAGACTATAGACCTGTGCGACGTGCTTACCTTCTGGGATAACCAGTGGATACATCTTGTCCCGGAATACGGCAGCCTGCCGGGTAATGATACCCTTTCTAATACTGACCGGCATAATTATATGGGGAAGAACCTGGTATACAGAGCAGCCATGGCCCTGAAACAGGCTGCCGGATACAAAGGAGGAGCTCTCATACAGCTAAAGAAATATATCCCTTCTTCAGCCGGCCTGGGAGGGGGGTCAAGCGATGCGGCAGCAGCCCTTAAAGGGCTGAACCGCCTGTGGAAGCTGGGGCTTTCCCAGAGCGAACTTATTGAGATAGGATCGAGTATCGGTTCCGATATAGCATTTTTTATCCACGGAGGCACCTGCCTTATAGAAGGCAGGGGGGAGATAGTAAAACCCATAAGCCCGCTTCCGCGGAAATGGATACTGGTACTGCTTATACCTCTGGTCCTGGAGCAGAAGACAAAAATGCTGTATTCATATATAGGCAGCTCACATTATACCGCAGGGGAAAACACTGAATCACTGTGCCGGGTGTTAGGCGGCTGCCGGGATGATGAAAACCGGGCCATGATGGTAAAAGACAGCCTTTTTAATGTATTTGAGAAAGTGTATCATAATGGATATAAGGAGTTTGGGTCCTGGAAAGAGCATATTGGAAGCCTGGGGATACGGGGACTAAGCCTCGCCGGGAGCGGGCCGGCTGTCTACTGTATCTCTGACAGCAGGGAAGAGCTTTTCCATATGGCGGACCGGGATTTTGCAGGCGGGGATCCCATCAGCAAATATATAGTCAGGACGGTACCATAAGGAACGGAGCTATAGATGAAACAGGAGATGCGCAGCAGGACCAGCAGGGAGAATATAATAAAGGCAGCATCGGAGTGTTTTGCAAAAATAGGATATGACCAGACTGATGTAGACCAGATCTGCAGGCGGGCCAGTCTTACCAAGGGAGCATTCTATTATCATTTTTCCTCCAAACAGGACCTTTTCCTGGAAATACTGGACCAGTGGATAAACAGGGTAGCCGGTAAGATAGATTTTTCTCGTATGGGTGCTGAAGGCATCCTGGAAGCCATAACCGGCATACCTGACAGCTTCAGCCCACTTTTCCAGGAAGTGGGAAATCAGCTGCCATTATTTCTGGAGATATATGTGAAGTCGCTTTCTGACCCGGGATTAAAGAAGACAGTACTCAGGTCCTACAGGAAATTCATCACATTCTTCACAGAGGTACTCAGGCGGGGGATCGCGAATAAGACCATAAGGGAAATGGACCCCCGCGAGGGAGCAGAGATACTGTTTACCATGACTATGGGTATGCTTATGCAGGGGCTTTTGCGGCCCAGGAGCGGTGACTGGGTGGGCCTTTCCAAAAAGACCATCAGGCTCCTGCTGGCCCCCTCGTGATCAGCTGGCGGAAGCGGCTTTCCTGTAGGCGGCCAGGGTCTTCTCTGCAGTTTCCTGCCAGGAGAAAGATTTGGCCCTGAGAAGGGATCTTTCTGAAAGCCGGTTTAAAAGGTCCTTATCACCCAGGGTGTTTATGATGCTGTCGGCAAAGCCTTCCGCATTGCCCGGCTGGACCATGATGCCGGCATCACCTACCACTTCGGTTATGGAGGAACTGTCAGAGGCGATGACGGGAACCCCGCAGCTCATAGCTTCCAGGGGAGGAAGGCCGAATCCCTCAAAGACTGAGGTATAGACGAAAAGCCGGGCCTGGTTGTAAAGCTGGACCAGTTCTTCGTCAGTAAGCCTTCCGGTAAAGATTATATCATCGGTGTATGCAGACTTTTCCCTGGCCTCATAGGAGGCTTCGCTTTTCCAGCCCGTCCTTCCGGCCATTACCAGCTGGTGTCCCAGGTCCGGATCCCTGTCCCGGGCCAGGCTATAGGCTTTTATCAGGGTCACAAAGTCCTTCCTGGGTTCTATGGTCCCCACAGATAGGATATACGGCCTTTTAATGCCCAGGCTGCGGGGAAGGGCGCGATCTACCTTATAGGGGGCAAGCTTTTTAAAAACAGGATCGGCTGCCAGATGCACCGCTTCTATCTTATCCGGATCTGTGCCGAAAAACTCCTGTATATCGCCGGCCGTACTCCGGGAGGAGGCCAGTATTCTTTTTGCCCGGGCTGCATTTTTCCTGACCATGCGGCTGTATTTGTCGATAAACCATTTGAAGTTGGAGTCAGGG
>CAYPXQ010000120.1:0-6332 GCA_964414685.1 uncultured Actinomycetota bacterium | reverse complement strand
TAGTGGAAAAAAATAGCTGCCTTAATCTTTACTCCTCAAAAAAAGATTTTACATTTCTAATATAATCTATAAAATATATGAGTCAGTTAAGTGATGTTTTATTCTTGTGAAGGGATTCCAGTATATGATAAGCACCAGTGATTTTAAGAACGGGATGACCATCGTCTATGAAGATACGCTCTATAAAATAATCTATTTCCAGCATGTAAAACCAGGCAAGGGAGGAGCATTTGTCAGGACAAAGCTGAAAGACCTTGATTCCGGCTCCACTATTGAAAAGACTTTCAGGGCAGGAGAAAAGATGGAGCAGGCGATCCTGGAGACCAGAAGGATGCAGTATCTCTATAAAGACCATCATTATAACTTTATGGATACTGGTACTTATGAGCAGGTCCAGCTGAGCGAAGAACTCCTTTCCCAGGAAAAAGAGTTCCTGCTGGAAAATATGGAGATAACTCTGGTTTATCATGACGGAAAGCCTATTTCCCTGGAGCTCCCCATAACCATTGAAGCAAAGGTCATCGAGACCGAGCCGGGTATAAAAGGCGATACCGTGGGCACCAGTTTCAAGCCGGCGGTCATAGAGACCGGCGCCAGGGTACAGGTGCCATTATTTATAAATACCGGTGACAGAATAAAGATCGATACCAGGACCGGCGAATATATGACAAGGGTTTGACAGGTCTATAATGCCAAAGACCAGAAGAAGAGAAAGCAGGGAGGCAGCAGTCATACTTCTTTACCAGAAAGACCTTCTGGGCAAAGAAACAGAAGACCTTATAGCAAATGACAGGTTAAATGATAAGACATTCGATGAATTCTCCCTGAGGCTTATAAACGGTGTTACATCCAATCTTAAGGAGATCGACAGGGTCATATGCAGTACTGTCGAGAACTGGTCCCTGTCCAGGATCGCGGTAATAGACCGCAATATTCTCAGAGTAGCAATATATGAGATGCTCCATGAAGAAGATATCCCCCTTAAGGTCTCCGTGGATGAAGCAATTGAAATAGCCAAATCACTGGGCCAGAAAGATGATACCCCGAAATTTGTCAATGGCGTGCTGGGCAAATTTTTAAACAGCATATCCAGCAGACATGAAGATTAAGCCGGCAGCAGTCCCGGTACTGCTTTGATATTTTATTTTTCCAGGCCAGGCAATATAATAAATAAAGCATTTTTTAACCTTGAAAATATCTAATATCCATAAGTTATGAAAGAGATAAATAATAAAGATATCGATCCGGAAAGCCTGTATCCCCATGACCTGGCACATCTGGCCAATAAAAAGCTTGGAGAATTGGCTGACGGCTACCGTGAGATACCCCGGGAGCTGGAACGGCCCATCAGGTACTGCCTTCTATCCGGCGGGAAGAGGATACGGCCGGTACTGGCCATGGCAGCAGCTGCCAGCCTGGGCAGGGATCCGGAATATGTCCTTCCTGTCGCCTGTGCCATAGAATTTATACACAGTTATTCGCTTATACATGACGATCTTCCGGCCATAGACGACGATGACCTTAGAAGAGGTAAACCTTCATGCCACCGTAAATTCGGGGAAGATATTGCCATCTTAACAGGAGACGCCCTGTTTGCGGAAGCATTTAACATCATACTGAGGGAGCAGCAGGGGACTCCTGGCAGGCTTATAAGGGCAATGAGGGAGATAACTGAAGCTTCGGGAGCATCAGGCATGGTCGCCGGCCAGGTGACAGATGTCAGCGCTTCCAGACACAGGATGTCCCGGCAGAAGCTGGAAGAAATGCATATAAATAAGACTGCCAGGCTTATAGCAGCATCTATAACGGCATCCGCCATACTCTGCGGAGCAGAAGAAAAAGTCCTGGAAAAATACAGGGAATACGGTATGAATACCGGCCTTGCATTCCAGATAACCGATGATATCCTGGATATTACATCCAGCAGCATAGTCACCGGCAAGACCGCCGGCAAAGATAAAGAGCAGGCAAAAAACACATATCCGCTGCTCTGGGGGATAGAGCAGTCAAAAAAGATAGCTGCCGACAAAGTCCATAAAGCACTGGAAGCGCTGGAACAGTCGGGTACTGATAATCTCCTGATGAGAAATATTGCACAATTTATCCTGATAAGAAGGTCATAATAAACAAACAGAAAATACCCAGAAAAAAGGCATACCAGTTGCTTGTGGACAGGGGGGCTGCTGCTGCTGAAAAGCAGGCCAGGACAATGGTCATGGAAGGGCGGGTCTATATAGACGGCATACAGGTCAAAAAACCTGGAGACCTGGTATCCTGTGAAGGTGTCCTGGAGATCCGTCAAAACAGGCTTTATGTATCAAGAGGCGGCTTAAAACTTGAAGGGGTCTTTAGCGACCTTAGACTGGATGCTGCCGGCAAGACTGCTATTGATATAGGGGCATCTACGGGGGGATTTACCGATTTCCTCATAAAAAACGGTGCACTTCATGTAACTGCAGTAGATGTGGGCAAGGGGCTTCTTTCATGGGAGCTCAGGAATGAAAATAAGGTAAAGGTGCTGGAAAAGACAAATATACGCTATCTTGACCCGGATATTCTTGATAAAAAATATGACCTTGTCACTGTAGATCTGTCATTTATCTCCATAAAGAAGGTCTTTAATAAAATATTAGATGTCTCAAGCAGTGATGCAGAGATACTTTTGCTGGTAAAACCGCAGTTTGAGCTGGAAAGAGGACTGGTAAAGCATAAAGGAGTAGTAAGGGAAAAAGGTTTTCATAAAAAGGTGCTTAAAGATATGCTAGCTTTTTTGGAAAACTTTGAAGTGATAATTGAAGGTATGGCATTTTCCAGGATACGGGGCAGTGCCGGCAATATTGAATTCTGGATTTATTTAAGAAAATCAATAATTTCAACTAAATCCAATATAAATTATGATAAAATAATCGTTGATGTAGTGGAAAGGGCGCATAAATTTTTTAACATATAATGAAACCGGACATGAAGACAATAGGGATAATCTCAAATAATGAAAAACTGAAGGCTATAGAGGTGGCAAAAGACCTTTATGACCGCTTAACTGCCAGAGGAGTTAAAGTACTGCTTCCGGAAGAGGACTATTTTCCCAAAAAGTTTGGCCTTTCTTCTGTATCAAAAAAAGTTTTTTCGGCAAAGGTAGATATTATCCTGTCTGTGGGGGGAGACGGAACTTTTTTAAGAGCAGCAAAGTACAGCTTTGCCGGCAGTATCCCGGTACTGGGTTTCAATGTAGGGAACCTGGGTTTTCTTACAGAAATAGATACAGTAAATATATCCGAGACCCTGGAAGGATTGATCCAGGGCAAATACCACCTGGAGAAAAGGATGCTTCTGAAGGGTTACCTTTTCAAGAATGGCTGCCTGGTGGTTGATACAGCCCTTCCCAGCCTGGCACTAAATGAATTTGCCATAACCAGGTCCATGGACGAAAAAGTTATAAGGATGGAGATAGTTGTAAACGGAAAATACATAAAGAGATTTGCTGCCGATGGAATAATAATAGCCACCCCTACCGGGTCCACTGCTTATTCATTATCAGCCGGGGGTCCGGTAGTGGAACCACAGGCAGAATCAATAATAATAACCCCTATATGCCCCCATACCCTTTTCAGCAGGAGCATAATCCTGGGTAAGGACAGGGAACTTGAGATCAGGCTGAGCTCAGGCAACAGGAGGGATATGTTCAGTGTCGACGGAAAGACTGTCCCTATTGACAACCCGTCTGAATATATCCTGAAGGTGACCAGGTCAGAAAAATACCTTAACCTGGTAAGTTTCGACCCGGATGCATTTTTCAAAGTCTTCAAGCAAAAGTTTATCGAAAGGATATAAAAGAAAAACTGTGAAAAATTTTTTTAAGGAGAGACCGTAGCAGAGTATGTTAACCGAGCTTCATGTTAAAAATTTTGCCATAATCGATGATGTCAAAATCGGTTTCGGCAGCGGTCTCAATATCTTAAGCGGGGAGACAGGAGCCGGCAAGACCCTTATTATCGAAGCCATAAACCTGCTTATAGGGGAAAGGGCTGATAGCGGCCTTATAAGGGAAGGCAAGGATAAACTGCTGGTGCAGGGTTTTTTTGACTTTAGCACCAATGAGGCGGCAAAGAAGTACCTTCTGGCAAATAATATAATTGATCCGCAGGATATTGACAGCGATATAGTGATATCAAGGGAGCTCAACCGTACAGGAAAGAACAAAGCATTCATAAACGGTCTCTACACCCAGGTAAGCATACTCAGGGATCTCGGCAACTGTTTCCTGGATATACACGGGCAGCATGACCATCAGTATCTTCTTGATCCCAGGACCCATATGAATATTATTGATAATTTTGCCGGTGATACAATACTGCCGCTAAAAAATACTTATGCCGAAAAATATGAAGAATACCATTTGCTTAGAAAAAATCTGGAAAAGCTTATAAATATGCAGGAAAACCGCGATGCCAGGCTGCAGGACCTGAAATTCAGGTATGATGAGATCGAAAGGCTGAAGATAGGGGAAGGTGAAGAAGAAAAGCTGGAGAATGAATTAAGGATACTTAAAAATTTTGAAAGCATATATAAGCTTGCTTCTGAGACCGAAGAAAGGATAAAGGGTGATATGCAGGAAAAGCCCGGCCTTTATGAAGATATGTCTGTCATACAGTCAAATATGGAGAAACTGGCCTCCATCGACGACAGGTTCGGGGACTTTTCCCGCAGGATGCAGGAGCTGCCGCAGCTGTTGGAAGAGATAAGCTATTTTATAGGCGGCTATCTTTCGGATTTTGATTTCAGCAGGGAAAGGCTTGATGATATACAGGAAAGACTGTATAGTTTTTCCCTTATAAAGAAAAAGTACAACATCGATATCTCAAGGACCGGTGAATATCTTGCCGGGATAAAGGTGGAGATAGACGGTTTTGAAAGCCTGGATTCTGATATAGATAAATGCAATAGAAAGCTGGATTCTGCCTTTGAAGGCCTGCAGCAGGCAGGGGAAAAACTTCACCTGGAAAGAAAAAAAAATGCCGCAGTCCTGGAAAAGAAAATATCGGCAGAACTGGGAGAACTCGGTTTTTCTGCTGTTGATTTCCGGATAAGGTTAGAAAGAGCTGCAGCCGGGGATGATATTTCCGGGCAAGATGCAATATTTACCAGAAAAGGTATCGATGATGTGGAATTTTACATATCGCTTAATGCCGGAGAAAGCCCCAGGCCTTTGAAAAAAGTTGCTTCTGGAGGAGAAGTCTCCAGGGTCATGCTGGCCTTAAAGTCCGCCCTGGGTGAAGCCGATGATATAAACACTATGGTATTTGATGAAATAGACTCAGGCATTGGGGGAGCCATATCGCTTATAGTAGGTGAAAAACTTTTCCGCATATCCAGGAACAAGCAGGTGATAGTCATATCCCACCTGGCCCAGATAGCCTGTTTTGCTGATGAACACTATTATATAGATAAATATGTAGAGGATAAAAGGACAAAGATAAGTATAGACAGGCTGGAAGAGCAGGGGAAGGTCAGGGAGATATCCCGCATGCTGGGAGGTTTCGGAGAGAGCGAGATATCACAAGAACATGCATTGGAGCTTCTGGAAAAAGCCGGAAGGACTAAAGAAAAACTGATAAAGGAGATCCTGTAAATTGGATACTAAATTTATTTTCGTGACCGGAGGAGTATTGTCATCTCTGGGAAAAGGAATATGCGCCGCATCCCTGGGAAGACTTCTCAAATCAAGGGGATACAGCGTGACCATACAAAAGCTGGATCCATATATCAATATCGATCCCGGGACCATGAATCCCATCCAGCATGGAGAAGTATATGTAACCGATGACGGCGGCGAGACTGACCTTGACCTGGGACACTATGAAAGATTTATTGATGAGAACCTGTCAAAATATAATAATTTCACTACCGGTAAGATATACCAGAATGTCATAGACAATGAAAGACGCGGCGATTACCTGGGATCGACGGTACAGGTAATACCCCATATAACAGATGAGATCAAATCATCAATAAAAAAGACCCTGGACCGCCGAAGGACCGATTTTGTCATAACAGAGATAGGGGGTACGGTTGGCGATATCGAGAGCCTTCCTTTCCTTGAAGCTATAAGGCAGTTCCGGAAAGATGCTGGAAGGGAGAATGTCCTGTATCTCCATGTAACCTATGTGCCGTATCTGAAGACTTCGGAAGAGCTCAAATCCAAACCCACGCAGCACAGCGTCAAAGAATTAAGGAGTATAGGTATACAGCCCGATATAATAATATGCAGGAGTGAGGTAGCCCTGGATGAGGGCCTTAAGTCCAAGATAAGCCTTTTTTGCGATATAGACAAG
>CAYPXQ010000119.1:0-6198 GCA_964414685.1 uncultured Actinomycetota bacterium | reverse complement strand
AAAAACTTTTTTCTTCCCATAAATTCCTTATCCGCGGGGTCACCGGAAGCGGCAAGACAGAGATATATATGAATATATGCAGCCAGGTCTTAAGCAGGGGACGGAAAGCCCTGGTCCTGGTGCCCGAGATATCCCTTACACCCCAGCTGTATGCAAGGTTTGAGAATATGTTCGGGGACAGGGTAGCCGTATATCATTCCCACATGAGCCCGGGGGAGCGTTATGACAGGTGGATGGAGATACTCAAAGGAAATGTAGGTGTGGTTATCGGGACACGTTCAGCCCTTTTTACCCCTCTGAAGGATCCTGGCATCATCATAATGGATGAGGAGCATGATCCCTCCTATAAGGAAAATTCCCTGGTCCGCTACAATACCAGGGATGTGGCGTCAAAGTTTTCGGAGATAATGGATATCCCCCTGGTGATGGGAAGCGCCACCCCTTCCATTGAGACCAGGCATATGGCCGGGATAAGGAAAGACTATACCCTGCTGACCGTTCCGGTGAAGGCGCAGAACACCAGGAGGGTAAAAAGATCGGTGGTCGACCTTAAGAAAACCGACAGGACAAAGGGCAGCCGGCTGATCTCGGGGGAGCTGTACCGGGCAGCAAGGGAAGAACTTGATAAAAATAACAAGGTCATAATATTTATTAACCGCAGGGGTTTCTCTAATTTTGTAGTATGCAGTGCCTGTGGCAGCATCCCTGTCTGCCCTGCCTGCGAGCTTTCCTATAATTATCACCGGGATATCTCCAGGCTGGTCTGCCATCACTGCGGCAGGGAAGAGGCATATACCGGCACCTGCGGTGTCTGCGGCAGCCAGGGCCTGTTTCTGGCAGGCAGCGGCATACAGAGGGTAGAAGCAGGTATCAGGAAGATGTTTTCCGGCACCCCCGTATACCGGATGGATTCAGATATAACCAGCAGGAAAAAATCACACCAGACTATAATAAACAGTTTCTCTGCCCCGGGCAAAGCTATCCTGGTGGGAACCCAGATGGTGGCCAAGGGGCTCGATATACCTGATGTCACCCTGGTGGGCATCATAAACTGTGATGGCATGCTGTCCCTGCCAGACTATCATATGAATGAGAGGGCCTACCAGCTTATAACCCAGGTATCGGGAAGGGCGGGCAGGAAAGACAAGGAAGGCCGGGTGGTGATACAGACATACAGGCCGGAATCGGGGCTGATACGGCACAGCATGGATGAGGATTATGAGAGTTTTTATGCCCAGGAACTGGCAGCCAGGAAGGAGCTCTCCTACCCGCCGTTTACCAGCCTGGCAAATATTGTAATCTCCGGCCTGGATGAGAAGGCAGTTGCCGGAGAAGCCAAAAAAATACTGGATAAAATAAAAAGAGACATTAAAATGAATATTGAGATACTGGGTCCGGCGCCGGCACCCTTTTACAGGATAAACCGGTACTGGAGGCGGCATATCCTGTTAAAGACCCGGGAAATAGAAAAGCTTACCGGGCTTCTGGGGGAGTCGCTTAAAAGTTACAGGAAAAATAAGGATATAAGGCTTATAATAGATGTAGATCCGGCATGGATCTTATAGCAGCAGTCAGGAGAAACCGATGGCGTTAAAAAAAATTAGGAAGATAGGAGACCCTGTACTCAGGGAAAACTCAAAAACGGTGCAGAAAATCGACAGGCCGGTGCTGGAGTTGGTAAAGGACATGGTGGACACGCTTCAGGATGAAGGGGGTGTGGGGCTGGCAGCTCCCCAGATAGGGGTCACCAGGAGAGTCATAATAGTAAGGTTTGAGGATAAGGCAGAGGCTTATGTAAACCCGGAATTGGAAGCGGAGGGCAATGACCTGGTAGAAGGAGATGAAGGCTGCCTTTCCATTTATTCCATCCAGGGGTTCAGAGTGGCAAGGTCTCCCAGGATAAAGGTAAAGGCGCTTAATATAAGGGGCGAGCCGGTGGAGTTTATTGCCGAAGATATGCTGGCACGCATCCTGCAGCATGAAGTGGACCATCTTAACGGAGTATTGTTTTTAGACCATCTGGATGCTGATTCCAGGATGGAACTTTTAAAAAAAATAGAAGAGGTCACTTCACCGTAAAGGAGATTCATTTTGGATATAATCTACTTCGGTTCCTCGGATTTCTCCGTACCTTTCCTGGAAGCTCTTGACGGATCCTCCCACAAAGTGAACCGCGTGTTCACATATGGAGACAAAAAAAGGGGAAGGGGCCGCAGGGCCAGCGCTAATCCGGTAAAAGCATGTGCCGGACACAGGGGGCTCAAGGTATATGAGATAGACACTTTCGGCCGGGACTTTTATGAAGAACTTTCCCGGGTGCCTTTTGAATATGCAGTCGTGGTGTCATTCGGCATGATACTCCCGCAAAAGATGTTTGAGACATGGCCCGGCATCTGGATCAATGTACATCCTTCCATGCTTCCTGAATACCGGGGGCCTTCACCCATGATAACTGCCCTGCTGGAAGGAGCCGGCACTACCGGCGTCACCATAAACAGGATAGTCTACCAGGTTGATGCCGGAGATATCTATGCCCAGACATCTTTCAATATAGAAGATGATGACAACCTGGACCGGCTGGAGGAAAAGGCGGCAGCCCTGGGAGCGCCCCTTCTGGTCGCCGTCCTGGACCTTATAGAGAAACTGGACTACAGGCCGGTCCCCCAGGGCACCAGGGGGGTCACATATTCGTCAAAGATAACACCCGGAGACCTGGTTATCGACTGGACCAGGCCGGCAGTAGAGCTATTTAACCGGATAAGGGCATTTTCCACCAGGCCGGGGGCTTATACTATATTTAACGGCAGCAGGCTTAAGATCCTATCATCCCATATTGCCGAAAGGGATGCCGCAGGGAAAGAACCGGGAATGGTGATAGCGGCAGGAAAAAAAGAAGGGGTAATCGTTGCCTGCGGCGACGGGAATACTATTTCCCTGGACAGGCTCCAGCCTCAGGGCAAAAGACCCATGGATGCCCCCAGCTTTGTAAACGGATACAGTATAAGCACCGGAACAATACTGGGGAAAGAATAATATGGCCCGCCCAGAGGTAAACCCCAGAAAAACGGCACTGGATATGATCAGCCTCTATTTTGCTTCCGGAGGCCAGCTCAGGGAAATAATATCGGAGGGACTGGAAAATTCCGGACTGGAAGACCTGGACAGGCGTTTCATATTCAGCCTGGTAAAGGGTACGGTAAGGTATTACCTGAGGTCTGATTTTCTCATCTCGTGTCTTTCTAAAAGGAGTATAGAAAAAATCGACCCATCAATTTTGAATATTCTCAGGATGGGGGCATACCAGGCTCATTTTATGGACAGCGTACCTTCATATTCGGCTGTAGACGAAAGCGTCAGGCTGGCAAAAAGGGCGGCTGCCGGTTTTGTAAATGCCGTCATGCGCCGGCTGACAGAGATAGATGATCCTGAAGCATTTATCAAAAAGAAGCTTATGCGGGAAGGCGTTTCCGGGGAAGACATGATCCCGGTATTATATTCCTTTCCCGAATGGATCACCGGATACTGGATAAAGCATTTTGGCACCGATGCCGCTGAAAGGATCTGTAAAAGCCTTAACCGGGTGCCGGTCTTCTATATATGGTCAAACCTTAGGCGCTATATGGCCTCAGGCGGAGATGCCGGCCGGGAGTCCATGCATAAAGAGCTTAGTAGCATGGGGGCGGTCCCACTGGATCTTGACCTGGAAAAGGCGGAGGCACTTGACCCCGGGTTCAAAAAAGTTTTTTTGCCCCTGGCAGAAAGCAGGGGCCGGGACGATACGTGCTTATTCAAGGAATCTGCAATGATCGATTCCACAATGGGCCTGAAGGCGCAAAAACTTTTCCGCAAAGGTATAATATCGGTCCAGGATCTTTCATCCCAGATGGCAGTAAAATATTTCCTGGACCCTCAGCCGGGAGAAAAGATCCTCGACTGCTGCGCTGCTCCCGGGGGCAAGACTTCATTTGCATCGCTTCTGATGAAAGATACAGGCATGATAGCTGCAGTTGACAAGAGCAGGCAAAAGATAGGCCTGCTGGAGGAAAATATTGACAGGCTGGGTATCAGAAATACCAGGATCATTATGTCAGACTCGTCCAGCCCCGGTTTTTTGCAGAAGTATCCCGAAAACTTTTTTGACAGGGTGATGGTGGATGCACCCTGCACAGCCCTGGGTACCGCAGCCAAAAACCCGGAAGCAAAATATAACCGCAGCTATGATGATGTGGAAAGGCTTTCCCAACTGTCGGTAAAGATAATGTCTGCCTGCCATCCATATCTCAGGCCGGGCGGCAGGATGATGTTTTATACCTGCACTATCTCTCCGGTGGAAAATGGGCATGCAGTAAGGAGGTTTATCAGTCTTATGAAGAATGAATACAGCATAGCCAGGGCAGACAGTATGGATATGGAGCTCCAGATAATGCCCTATTACATGGACAGCGAAGGCGGATATGCCTGCATCCTGGAGAAGAAGAGATAAAGCCTAGACTATCTTCTTTACCTTGTTCGCCTTAAGACAGCTGGTACAGATATTTATATTCTTTACCTTTCCCCCCATCTCCACTCTTGCTTTCTGGATATTGGGTTTGAAGATCCTTTTAGTCTTTTTGTGTGAGTGGCTTACATTATTACCCACACCTGTCTTTTTTCCGCAAATATCGCACATCCTGGACATTTTTCCCAACTCTTTCTAAATCAATCTTTAATGCTTTGCCGCATGCAGGAAAGCATAAATATCATTATAAAAAAAACTACCGGGGAATATTATCACTTTATCCCATTATTTTCAAGAAAAGCAAGCATTGCCGGCAGGCTCATGGAAAAATATATCCCTGATGGAAACCAATAAACAGAGAAACAGTCAATATAAGTGAAAAATGCTAATAGTCTGATATAATACTTTAATTATTTGATCTGATCATTAAAATAAAGACCGGCAGGTTGGAGATGGCAAAAATAATCGAAAAAGCTTTACTGGAAAAGATAACAGAAACCATCATAGGCGATTTCAGCAAGAATGAAGCAAAAATAAATGATATGAATGTATTTCCGGTCCCCGACGGCGATACCGGCACCAATATGCTTATGACCCTGAGAGCTGTCAGGGAAGAAGTATTAAATCTCAAGAAACCTACCATGAAGGCAGTATTGGAAACTGCATCTATGGGCGCTCTTATGGGCGCCAGGGGTAATTCCGGCGTCATACTATCCCAGATCATAAGGGGCTTTTTCGATATCCTTATAAAAAATGACGGATTGGACCTGGAGACCATAAGGGAGGCCTGCCAGTCTTCCCGGGATGTGGCTTACGGATCGGTACAGGACCCCACCGAAGGGACCATGCTTACCGCTATAAAGGATATACACGCTCATGTAGAAGGATTATGTGAGAATAATAAGGATATGGAACTGGAAGAGCTGCTGGACAGCATCATCGGCGAGACGGAAAAATCAGTAGAAAGGACTACCTTTTTGCTTCCGGTCCTGAAACAGGCCAATGTGGTGGATGCGGGAGCCCGGGGCATACTGGAGATCCTCATAGGATTAAAATCGGTGCTTGCCGGTACGGAAAAAGTAAACGGCCAGCTCAAGAAGAAGCTGAGGAGGGGTTTCGGCAGCAGGGTAGTGGAAAACACAGTTCCGGGAGGAAATGGAAGGGACGGGTCTATGGACGAAAAGATAAAAAAAAGCGAGCTGGAGAGGAACCTGGAGCTGGAAGAGGTCAAATTAAAGTCCGAGATAAAATATACATATTGCACTGAACTGGTGGTAAAGGGAAGCAGCATAAACCTGCAGAGGCTGCGGGAAAAGATAGAGACATATGGCGACAGCGCCATGATAGTGGGTAACGAGAACCTGGTAAAGATACATGTCCACACCAATTCTCCCCAGAAAGTACTCAAACGGGCCATACGGGAGGGCAGCCTGCACGACATACAGATAAATAATATGAAAGACCAGAGGATGCAGGCAGTGAGAGAAGAGACGGAGGAGAAGGGGGCAGAGGCAGAAAAGCGGGCCCTGATAGTGGTTGCAAACGGAGATGGACTGACAGAGATCTACAGAAGCCTGGGGGTCGATGTCATTATAAGTGGAGGACAGAGCATGAATCCCTCGACTTATGACATAGTCAAGGCAGTCAACAGCACCGATGCCGGCGAGATAATAATATTTCCCAATAATAAGAATATAATC
>CAYPXQ010000118.1:0-2215 GCA_964414685.1 uncultured Actinomycetota bacterium | reverse complement strand
TCATACCAGGGCGTACCTCCCCTGGAAAAGTTTGTCTCTGTGGGGATCGCTTACTCAGCCAATTACAATGATAAGGGGAATACTCCCAACTACCTGGACCCGGGAGATGAATTTGAAGCGGAGGTGGATGTAAGGAATACAGGCAGTATGATCTGGGAAAGCCAGGGTTCCAGGAGGATCAACCTTGGCACCCACTGGATAAACAGAGACACGGGCGAAGTGGTCGTATGGGACGGAAACAGGGGGCTGCTTGACTCAGATGTAGAGCCTGAAGACGGGTCCTCCGTAAATATTATTATCCAGGCTCCGGAAAAGCCGGGGAGGTATATCCTCCAGTATGATATGGTGCATGAAGGGGTCACCTGGTTCTCGGAACAGGGCGTAATACCCCTGGAGGTAAACATAGATGTGGGAAAGACCTTTGACATGTCTGTGGTAAAGGTCACTTCCGTAGAAATATTCAACGGTAATGGAATAGCCGGAGCCGCGGGGGAGGCAAAGGAAGCCCTTTTAGCTCCGGGATTTAAGGTATATTCCCTGGCAAATGCCGAAAGTTTTGATTTTGAGGAGACTGTCATCATATACAATCCGGACCAGGAGGAAGCGGCAGAGCAGCTGAAAATAATCTTTGAAAATGCCGGCATATATGAATATAATAGCGATTGGGCCTATTATGAGAGTAAAGCAGACCTGATGCTGATACTGGGAAAGGATTATAAAGATTATTTAGAATGACACGGGACCGGTTATTCTGGCGCCACCTCTGTGTTATAATACCAGGATGAATGGAAGATCTAACTTAAAAATATTTTTGCAGGTATTATTCGATGCCCTTATTGTATTTGCCTCGTTTATAATATCCTTTTATCTCAGGGGCCAGATACAGCTTATCGGCAATGAAGATCTCTTTTCCCAGTACGGCAACTATATTGTTTGGTACACCATGCTGGTGGTCTTTTTCAAGCTGGTGATGTTCTGGCTGTTCGGCCTCTACCGCAGGGTATGGAAGTATGCCTCTCTGAAGGACATGACAGCCATAATGGGTTCCCTGCTGGTGGCCTCGGCAGTGCTGGTAGGGGTATTTTACCTGTTAAGCTATCCCATAACCATATCCGGACTTAATATAGAATTTACATTCCCTTTTTTTCCCAGAAGTGTCTTTATAATAGACTTCCTGCTGTCGCTTATCCTTTTGACCATCTCCAGGTTCTCGGTGAGGTTCTTTAATGAGCTCAGGTTCGGCAATCCCCATACCAGGAAGAAAAGGGTGCTCATAGCAGGCGCAGGGGATGCAGGAGAGATGATAGTAAGGGAGATGATCAGGCAGAGGGACAGCATATATGAGCCTGTAGGCTTCCTGGATGACGACCCGGCGAAGCAGAGGCACAGGATACATGGGGTCAGGGTTCTGGGCCCTCTGTCAGCTATGGAAGAGGTCATAAAGAGGCTAAGCATCGATGAAGTGATGATAGCCATGCCTTCGGTATCGGGAAAATTAAGGAAGGAAGTGGCGCTGCGTGCCAGGGAAGCCGGAGTAAATGCCAAGACACTTCCCACCCTGTATGATGTCATAGACGGAAGAGCCCACCTTTACCAGGTAAGGGAGATAGAGATAGAGGATATCCTGGGCCGGGAGGCGGTAAAAGTAAAGGCTGACAGGCTGAAATCCGAGTTCAAGGATAAAGTCATACTGGTTACCGGAGCCGGCGGCTCCATAGGTTCCGAGATATGCAGGCAGCTTTTGAGATTTGAACCTGCCAGACTGATCCTGGTAGACCATTCCGAGAACAGCCTTTTCTATGTAGAGAACGAGCTGAATAATAATTACAGCTATACTTCCAGCATACCCATAGTCGCCAGCATCAAAGACAGGGAGGAGATGCAGGCGGTTTTCAAAAGATACAGGCCGGAGATAATATTCCATGCTGCGGCCTACAAGCATGTACCGCTGATGCAGCTCAATCCCGAAGCAGCTATCCAGAACAACTTTATGGGCACCAAATCACTGGCAAAGGTAGCCATGCAGTACGGAGTAAAGAAGTTCGTGCTTCTTTCCAGCGACAAGGCAGTAAAGCCCAGGAACATAATGGGCGTATCCAAGCTCCTGGCCGAGAATTACCTTAAGGCCATAAACGGCAGCAGGGACACCAGGTTCACCATAGTAAGGTTCGGAAATGTCCTGGAGAGTAACGGCAGCGTCATAAACATATTCAAG
>CAYPXQ010000117.1:0-2786 GCA_964414685.1 uncultured Actinomycetota bacterium | reverse complement strand
GTATTATCATAAGGGCTTCACCTTTTGAAGTGCCCGGAAGGATAATGCAGAACTCATCCCCTCCGGTCCTGGCGATTATATCCTGGCTCCGGAGATCATGCCTGAATATATATGCAGCTCTTTTTAGGAGGCGGTCCCCTGTCTTGCGGCCGAATTTATCATTTACATATTCTAGCCTGTATACATCTGCCATGATCACAGCCACAGGGAGCTTCCTGGTGTCTTTAAGCCTTTTAAGCTCTTCGTCAAAATATGCCCGGTTGTACAGGCCCGTCAGGGCATCGCGGAATGATAGATTTGTTATACCTTTCTCATATTTTTTTTCTTTTGTCCTGTCCCGCACCACGCCTTCATAATATTTTGGTCTTCCCCCCTGGTAATGGGCTTTTGAACTTATCTCTACAAATATCCTGGAACCGCATTTCTTCCTGAGACAGGTATTGAAAGTCCTGTCCATCTCATCATGCGAGGGCCTGTCCTCCGGAGAGCAGTAGATATCTTTTGTATTTATTTTAAGCAGGTCCTTCTTGCTCTCATATCCCAGCATAAACACCAGGGAATGATTCACTTCCAGGAACTGGCCCTCAAGGGTGCTTATATACATCCCGTCCATGGAGTATTCAAAAAGCTCCCTGTACCTCCGGCCCGGTCCCAACAGGTATTCTATAATCTTCCAAAACTTTCTTGATATCATTTCTGGCATGTCCTTATTCTATACATGTTGACTTTTTTGTCAACTATTTATAAATAGTATTATCATGTACATGATAATTAATATTTAAATCAATAGTATCAATAAACCCAGGTAACCCGCAGGATGATTTTTTAATCTGTTGAAATTATTGTCAACGGAATTCTCTCCACATTTGTTTAACCTGTATCAATATATAAGTAATATAAACATTTATATTTATCATGCAGGTATAAGATAGTTGAAGAAATATTCAAATAAGAATTTTTATCAGGCTTTTGGCGACATACTCAGGGAAAAAAATATGAAGCTGAGGGGGCTTGCAGCCAGGACCAACCTTGATTATACATATTTCAGCAAGCTTAAAAACAGAAAAAAGAGCCCTCCCATAAAGACCATAGAGATAATCGCTTCCGGCCTGGGCATTGATCCTGATTATTTCCTGGAGTACAGGATAAACAGGATAACCAGATTTTTACAGGATAATCCGGGACATGTCCAGACTGTGCTGTCCTATATAAGGGAGCTTGAAAAGAAAGATAAACTGAAAGTGGCAGACCCGGGCCAGACCTATGATTGATGTTTCTTAAGACTGCCAAACATCTTATTTATGCCCTCACTGAGACCGTTTTCCTCCAGGGATGCAATAATGCCTTCGATTTCCGGAATAATGCTTTTCCTGCTTTTTGCCAGGCTGCCGGACAGGACGGATGAAGATCCGGAAGGGCCAGGGGATATCAAATACTTCAAAAGGTCATCGTAGGTCTTATATGCCAGAAGGTCTTCCACAATGCTTAAAAGCTTTCTGTTTTTAAGCATCTTGCTTCTTCCGGAGATCTTCAACCCTGTGACCACCGATGCATAAAGAAGACTGTTTGCATCTATTAAAAGCTTTTTATCCCTGTTGATGCAGCCTGTATCCCCGCCCGGACTTAATGCCTTCTGCATGGCAAGATGCAGGTTGAGCCTGCTCTCGTGCGTCTTTTTCATTGCTTCCAGAATGCTGTCAAAGACTGCGTGGTCCCTGAACCTCAAAAGGTATATCACTGCCCTTGAATAAAATATATCCCCGAACAGAAGGTCCAGGGTATAGCCCCTTTCATTGCAAGCGCCTTCTTCTGCCAGCATATTGGAACCGTACCTGTTAAAATCATGAAAAACGGTGCCGATGGAAAGAAGTTCCAGCCCGGTTATGAGGTTTACCAGCCTGGATGCAAGATCGCCGCCGGTCTTTCTGCCGGAGAACGGGTCTGCCAGCAGGACTGCCTGCATGTAAATAAGGTCTTCCTGGTGGAATCTTTTTATATCGTAGGGAAAAAACGAGGAAATATACCTTATTTCCCGTTTTAATAGTCTCTCTGTCTGCCTTTTCAGGGCAGATCTATACTTAACCCGGTTAATCCTTTTTCCTTCTGTCCACAACTCTTTGAGCCTTCCCCTCACTCCTGGCGATAGTCTTGGGCTCTTTCAAACTTGCTTTTATCCTGATGCCTATGGCGGAATAAAGCCTGGTCTCGATAGACTTCTCAAAATCCTCAAGGTCCATTATTTTGTCATGGAACTTCTTCTCCGAAACTTCTACCCAGACCTCTATGGTATCCATATGATCCCTGGTGTCAAGCACGATAAGGTAATGAGGTTCCAGGTCCTGGATGCCCATAAGCACTTCCTCTATCTGGGAGGGAAAGATGTTCACACCCCTTATTATCATCATATCATCAGTGCGGCCCATGGGTTTTGCCATCCTTACAAGCCGCTTGCCGCATGAGCATTCTTCCTCCATAAGATATGATATATCCTTGGTCCTGTATCTCAGTACCGGGAATGCTTTCTTGGTAAGAGAGGTAAATGCTATTTCGCCTTTCTCTCCGGGGGGAAGTGTCTTTCCGGTAGAGGGGTCTACTATCTCGGGATAAAAATGATCCTCATTTATATGCAGGCCCTGCTGCTTAAGGCATTCGCAGGATACGCCGGGGCCTATTACCTCTGAAAGCCCGTAACTGTCCAGGGCTTTTATATGCACCCTTTCCTCTATTTCCTTCCTCATGGACTCTGTCCAGGGCTCTGCCCCAAAAAACCCCAGTCTGAGGTCCAG
>CAYPXQ010000116.1:0-11036 GCA_964414685.1 uncultured Actinomycetota bacterium | reverse complement strand
CGAGCCGCCGATGCCGATATTCACTATATCGGTTATCTTCCTTCCGGAATAGCCGCGCATTGCTCCTGTTATGAGTTTATCGGAGAAAGCCTGTATCTTTTCCAGCACCCGTAAGACATCAGGCATCACATCTTTACCGTCTGCATATACCGGCTTGCCCGGTACGTTTCTCAATGCGGTATGGAGTACTGCCCTGTCCTCGGTGGCGTTTATCTTTTCCCCGGAAAACATCTTTTCTATACCTTCGCTGACTTTTGTCTCCCGGGCCAGGCCCAGAAGCAGGTCCATGGTGTTTTTATTTATTATATTCTTTGAGTAATCAAACAGGATATCTTCAAA
Source organism: uncultured Actinomycetota bacterium (assembly GCA_964414685.1). GTDB lineage: Bacteria > Actinomycetota > Humimicrobiia > Humimicrobiales > Humimicrobiaceae > M55B120. The sequence continues at coordinate 10,697 of CAYPXQ010000116.1, read as the reverse complement.
CTTTATGGAGAGATCCCGGAATCTCATGGGATCCTGTTCGAACATATGCCTTACAGAGATATCCTTTATCTCATCATAATGGCGGGCAAGCGCCTTCCAGGAAGCGGTGCTTTTGGGATCTATACTTTCAAGCATGCGTACCTCCCCGACTATCCTTTTGTAAAAAAATATAGTATACATTATTATACATAATATTGATCTTAATATCCTAATGATGACAGGAAAACAGATGGATATCTCATACAGGAGCACAAGGAGCCCCGGCGGGGAGGTCTCTTCATCCAGCGCCATACTGTCTGGAATAGCGCCAGACGGAGGGCTTTATGTCCCCGTCTCCATACCGCCCATTGACAGGTCTTTTGATGAACTTGCCCATCTTGATTATCGGGGGCTGGCGCACTGCATCATCTCCAGCTTCTTTACCGATCTTGATACGAAGGTCTTAAGGACCTGCATAGACAATGCATATGATGAAAAATATGACGACAGCCGCATAGTGCCTGTGGAGGAAAAGGCGGGAATCAGCTTCATAGAGCTATTCCACGGCCCCACGCTGGCATTCAAGGATATGGCCCTTACCATGCTGCCTCATCTGCTCAAGGCGGCAGCCGCAAAAGCAGGCAATAAAAAGGAGATAGTCATCCTGACCGCTACTTCCGGCGATACGGGAAAGGCTGCCCTGGAAGGCTTTGCCGGGGTGGAAGGCACCAGGATAATCGTGTTTTATCCCAAAAACGGGGTAAGCCGTATCCAGGAAAGGCAGATGACCACCCAGGAAGGAGCAAATGCCCATGTCGTAGCCATAGACGGTAATTTTGACCATGCCCAGAAGGGAGTAAAGGCCATATTCAGCGACAGGGATTTCGGAGAAGAGCTTGACAGGAACGGATATATGTTTTCTTCGGCAAACTCCATAAATATAGGGAGGCTGGTGCCCCAGATAGTATATTATTTCCATTCCTGGCTGGAGCTTTTTAGGAAAGGGAAAATAAAGGACGGAGACCGGATAAATGTAGTGGTGCCTACGGGAAACTTCGGCAATATACTGGCGGCATACTACAGCCGGGAGATGGGGCTGCCGGTAAACCGGCTTATCTGTGCTTCCAATATAAATAATGTACTTACCGACTTTATAAACACCGGCATATATGATGCCAGGAGGAAGTTTGTAGTGACCAGCTCCCCTGCAATGGACATACTGGTATCCAGCAATTTGGAAAGGCTGCTTTTTGACCTGGCGGGTAAGGACCCGGATGTCATAAACAGGCTCATATCAGACCTTTCGGAGAAGAAAAAGTTCTCCATAGGAAGTGATATGCGGGAAGGCCTGGCCAGCTTCTACGGAGGATTTGCCACGGAAGAAGAGACCTCTAATGCCATAAAAGAGGTATATGAACAGTCTGGCTACCTTATAGACACCCATACTGCCGTGGGTTATTCGGTATACCGGAAATACCTTGAAGAAACGGGGGACGGGCGGCCTGCCGTGATAGCATCCACCGCCAGCCCATTTAAATTCCCCGGCAGCGTAGCCGGCGCCATTGACCAAAAGTTTAGGGATATGGATGAGTTCAGCCTTATGGATGTCCTTTCATGGATATCCGGCATAAAGGTCCCCGGACCCCTTGAAGACCTGGAGTCAAAGAAGATTATCCATAATAAGAGCTGCAGCACAGACGGCATGAAGAAAATGGTATCAGAGATACTTGGCATACGGCAGGAGAAGCCATGAAATATATGATAATAATCCCCGACGGCATGGCAGATCTCCCCATGGACCGGCTTAAGGGAAAGACGCCCATGGAATATGCCCGGACTCCGTTTATGGATAGCCTGGCTTCTGCCGGAGAGACCGGACTGGTCAGGACTATCCCCCGGGGCATGCCGCCGGGAAGCGATGTAGCCAATCTTTCGGTGATGGGCTATGATCCTGCCAGCTGCCATACCGGCCGCTCTCCCCTGGAAGCAGTAAGCATGGGGCTGGACCTTGCTCCGGACGACATAGTCTTCCGCTGCAACCTGGTCACCCTTTCAGGAGAAACTGAATACAGGGCAAAGACCATGCTTGACCACAGCGCCGGAGGCATACTCTCAGAAGACGGGAAAATACTCATAGATTATATCAGGACCGGCCTTGAGGCCGGCGGCATAAGTTTTTATCCCGGGGTCAGCTACCGCAATATAATGGTATGGAGCGGGGGCCCGGGGGATATGAAGCTAACGCCGCCCCACGACATACTGGAAAAAAGGATAGCCCCCCACCTGCCTTCCGGCAGCGGCAGCCATACCATACTGGAGCTGATGGAAGAAAGTGCATCCATGCTGGGATGCCACCCCCTTAACCGTTCCCGCATGGATATAGGCTTAAAGCCTGCCAACTCCATATGGCTCTGGGGCCAGGGGAAAAGACCCTTCCTGGATGACTTCTACGGAAAATACGGGGTAAGAGGATCGGTCATATCGGCTGTTGACCTTATAAGGGGCATTGGAAAATGCGCCGGGCTGGATGTGCTGGAAGTAGAAGGTATTACCGGGACTATTAACACCAATATGTCAGGAAAGGCAAAAGCCGCAGTAGACGAACTGCTGTCGGGAAAGGATTTTGTATTTGTGCATATCGAGGCCCCGGATGAATGCAGCCACCAGGGGGATACCGGGGAAAAGATAAGGGCCATAGAACTTATTGATGAAAAAGTGGTGGGATATGCAAGGAAGCACCTGGATAAAAGCGGGCTGGACTACCGGCTGATGGTGCTTCCCGATCACCCCACCCCCATAAGCATCAGGACCCATACCCCTGACCCCGTGCCGTTTGTGATCTATGACAGCCGGACAGCAGGCAGGGGCAGGCCAAAAAAGACAGGATTCAGTGAGAGATATGCATCATCCACAGGCATCATGATTGAAAAAGGTCATAGACTGGCAGACCGCTTCTTTAAAAAGGATCCTATCTTTTAAAATCCTATCTTATTACGTCCATCTCACAGGCATAGCCTCCTATCATTGAGAGACTAAGCTTCCTGCAGCCTTTCCCTGTTTTCCGGCATCGGTAAGGCTGGAACAGCCGATAAGGACAGGAAGACTGCGCCGGGGAATTGATTTATGCAATTACGTAATAGCATAAATATATTTTCTATGGTATCCTTGTTTGTAGAAGAGCTCCTGCTTCAAATGAAGCATCATATTTTGTATATATTTACATAAGAAAAGTATATACTATAATAATAGATATATATACTATATTATTAAAAGGAGCTTAACAGAAAATGAGATCATCAGTAATATCTATGAAAGGATGGGTAGTGATACCAAAAAACATAAGGGAAAAATATAAGCTAAAAGGAGGAGACAGGGTAGATATAGTAGACTATGGGGGAATAATCTCTATTATTCCAATATCCGGCGACCCTATAAAAGAGACTGCCGGGATCCTTAAAAACGGGACATCCCTTACCGAAGCCTTATTATCAGAAAGAAAGAAGGAAAGAGAACTTGGGAAATAACAGCAATACAAACCCCAATATTGTCCTGGACAGTTTTGCCCTGCTTGCATACTTTTGCCAGGAAAAAGGGAAAACACAAGTAGAACAGGTATTAAAAAAAGCCAGTCATACCGGTATCTTGCCTAAGATGACGGTGATAAATATGGGTGAGGTATTATATATAACTGAAAGGGAAAGGGGGATAAGACAGTCCCAGCTGGTCCTTTCAAGGATAAGGCACCTGCCCATAGATATCTATGATATTGACGAGGAGCTCACTCTAAAAGCCGCCCATTTAAAAGCCGGGCACCCGCTGGCATATTCTGATTGTTTTGCTGCAGCCCTGGCCGAGATCTCGGGATCGGCCCTTATGACCGGGGACCCCGAGTTTAACAAGCTTAAAGACCATATAGAGATCTACTGGATCTGATACGGAGCAGGAAAGAAGGACTTTTTTACTTTTATACACCCACCGCAATTTTTAGCACTTAAGCGCATGCAAATAATGTTGACAGGTTTTTGTATGCTGATATAATACAATCCAGTTTTTCCAAAAAGAAAACACTTAAAGGAAAATGATAAAAGGCATCATAGACCAGATAAAAGAATCAGAGAACAAAGCAAAAGATATTATCACCTCTTCAAAAAAAGAGTCATCAGAGATAATAGAGAAAGCATACCAGAAGGCTAACAGGCAGATCCGGGATGCTGAACTAAGGGCAAAAAAAATGCTGAAGCAGGCCGGAGAAAAAGCAGTGGAAGACGCAAAAGTCCAGAAGGTCCGGCTGGAAGCAGAATTTGAGAAAAAGATCAAAGCCATAAGAGATGATTCAAGGATGAAAGAGGAAGAAGCAATACAAATGCTTGTTGACAGGGTCCTTGGATAAATATGGCTGTAGCTAGACTTATCAAATTATTCATAGCCTCGCATAAATCCGATACCGAAGCATTCCTGAAAAGGCTTCAGAGGACATCGGCAGTAGAGGTAAAACCGTATTCCGAAAAAATAGAGACCAGCACCCTGCCCATAGACGCTGCCAGGGAAAACCAGTCAAAAGCCAGAAAAGCCCTGGATATACTTTATTCATATAAGGATAAGGAACTTAAGAAGCTTGCGGCCAAAGACGGCAGGATGGTCATAAAAAGATCAGAATATGAACGGATACTGAAGGACCATGAACTGGACCAGGCTGCCGACAGCATAATAGAACTGGACAATGAAGCGGAAAGCCTGTCCCACAGGATAGGGGAATCCACCCCGAAGATAAACCAGCTGAAAGTCTGGTCATGCTATCGGAATGATATCTCGGACCTTGGCAAAAAGGAAAAATACACTATAAGACTGGGCCACATAAGGAGCGGCAGGACTGGTTTTAGAGAAATACTGGACGGGCTCCGGGATAATCTTATCTCCACCCAGCAGCTCTCGGAAGAGGGGGATATAACATATGTAGTACTGGCTTACCACAATGATCACTCGGAAAAGGCCGAAGAATATATTTCCGGACTGGCCTTTGAAGAGGCGGAACTGGCATCATTTACCGGCACCATAGAAGAAAATATAAAGACACTGGAAAAGAATATCTCATATTACCGGGACCGCCGGAAGAAGATAATAGGGGAGATAGAAGGGCTTACCAATAAATATGAAAAACCCCTTACCGTATACCTGGACTACCTGGACAATAACCTGGAGATAGAGGAAGCCCTGCATCTGGGATATTCCACTGATTCAGTATCATTCTACACCGCCTGGATAAGACAGAAGGACAGGGACAGGATATTTGCTATCATAAATGAGTTCAGTTTCGTACGGATAGAGGAAATAGAGCCGGAAGAAGGCGAGAGCATACCGGTGGCCCTGGATAACAAGCCGTTTTTCAGGCCTTTTGAGGTGGTCATAAACCTGTACGGCGTGCCCAGGTATTTTGAGATAGACCCCACGCCCTTTGTATCGCTTTTCTTTGCCATGTTTTTTGGCCTTTGCCTTACAGATGCCGGATACGGGGTCATACTGGCAGTCCTTGCCCTTATTTTTGCTTTCCGCATGAAAAGCGCCAAAAAATTCCTGATGCTCATATTTATCGGAGGCATCTTTACCATATTTGCCGGAGCCATATTCAATGGATGGTTCGGAGACCTTCCCTCTTATCTGGGGATGAGCGGCTTTTTTGATAGATTAGCCATCCTGGGAGATCCCGTAAATTCTGACGAGGGCTCCATGAATTTCTTCAGGCTGGCCCTGGGGCTTGGTGTCATCCATGTAATGTTCGGTTTGTTTATAAAGTTTTTTGACAGCATCCGGAAGAAGGACTGGCAGGTAGCATTCTTTGACGGGCTTCCCTGGATAATGATATTGATACCCCTGCTTGTCATCCTGCTTTCTTCGGAGATGGCAGTCAGCATGCAGCTGGTGTCAGCCCCCATTTTCCCGTCCTCTGTATCCGGGATACTCATATGGCCTGTTATTGCCGGAGCTATTGCCATAATATTTTTCAGCGCCCGCCATGAGAAGAGCTGGGGTTTCCGCATATTCATGGGATTTCTTAACCTCACCATAGTAAACGGGCTTACTTCATTCCTGGGAGACTTTCTCTCATATATAAGGCTGATGGCCCTGGGCCTGGTAACTGCCGGCATCGGGGTAGCCATAAACAGCATAGCATTCCAGTTTGTCTCCATACCGGTGGCGGGAATAGTGTTGCTGGTCGTCATCCTTATATTCGGCCATATCTTTAATATAGGTATAAATATATTAGGCGGTTTTGTGCATACTCTCAGGCTTCAATATGTAGAATTCTTCCCCAAATTCTATACAGGGGGCGGAAGGCCTTTTAAGGCCCTGGCGGACGAACATAAATATATAACAATAGTGGATCAGTAGAGCAAGGAGGAAATATGACAGATGCATCAATGGGCGTGATCCTGGCGGGACTGGGAGCGGGACTGGCAGCGATGATGGCAGGTATCGGCTCAATTATAGGGATTGGATATCCCGGCAGGGCAGCAGCAGGCGTAATATCGGAAGACCCTTCCAAATTCGGAAGCCTGTTCCTTCTGGTGGTGCTTCCGGGAACACAGGGTTTTTACGGTTTTGTGGCAGCATTCCTTATCATAGGCAATATAGCTAATGTGACAAATACTGCCCAGGGGGCTCAGCTTCTTTTTGCAGCTCTTCCCATAGCATTTACCGGGCTTTTCTCCGGAATACACCAGGGAAAGGTATGTGCAGCCGGTGTAAGCCTGGTAGCTAAAAGATCAAAAGAAGTAATGAAGGGTGTTATATTTGCAGCAATGGTAGAGACCTATGCGGTACTCGGCCTGCTGATAACATTCTTCCTGAATAATCTAGTTCAATTCTCATAGGCGGACAGATATGACTGAAATGGACAATGTATCCATAAAAGTAATAGAAGATGCCAGGAGCGAGGCCAAAAGAAATATAACCGAAGCCGATGAAAAGGCTGCCGGTATAATATCTGAGGCAGCCGGCAAGATAAAAGAAATGAATAAGGCTGCCAGTGCCGGGGCTGACGGGCATTACAAAAAGACCCTGGAGATGGAAGTATTCAAGGCCAGGTCGGAACTGGAGCAGAAGGTACTCCTGACCAAGCTGGAGATCATAGACAGCATAATAGCCGGAGCCAGGGAAAAACTGTCCCGCCTGGATAAAAAAGGCTGGGAAAAGTTTTTGGGGAAGATGGCAAAAGAGCTGGATATAGCCGAAGGCAGCTATGTGATAGGAAAAATGGAAAAGGCCCTGGACGATAAGGTGATTTCTGTTATTAAAGGCATAAAGCCCGGCAATATGCCGGCAGATTTTGACAGGGGCCTCAAGATAACCGGCGGAAAAGCAGAGATCCTGCTGTCACCAGAAAACTACCTGGAGATGGATGTGGAAGACCTTAGGATGGAGATCGCTTCTTACATCTTTGACGGAGGAGATCGATGACCGGCATCCCTTATGAAATAGAAGATGACAGCTATTACCTGTTTGCCTGCGCGGAACTCGAGGCCAGGGAGGGAGAGTTTGCAGGCCAGGACAGGATTGAAAGGATGATCCAGGCTTCGGGCATGGAAGAATTCCTGAAGGTGCTTGGCGAGACAGTTTATGCACCCGAGATGGACGTTGTCACATCAGGAAACAGTTTTGAGCCGGTCATGGTGTCAGGCTACCAGAAAGCCATAGGCTTCCTGGAGGAAAGGCTAAGGGATGAGCATAAAAAGCTTGTGTCTATACTTTTCTTTGAGGAGTTTCTTAACAATATGAAGCTTATCCTCAAATCACTGCTTATGGAAAAAGACTTAAGCTCACTGTATATCCCGCTGAAATATGATTACAGTTCCCTGATGGAAGCATACAGGCATAAAAAAGATGATGAGATAGACATCCTGTTCCCCGGAGTATTGGGACATATGAGGGAGCTTGTAGAGGGTTCTGCAGATATGGGACCCAGGAAGCTGGAGCTTTCCCTGGAGTCTTTTTATGCCGGGGCCATACTGGACATAGCTGTGAGCCTGGATAGAAAGATGATGGCTGATTATGTAAAATACAGGATAGACCTCTTAAACATAGAGACAGTATTCAGGCATATATATCTTAAACGCGCCGGGTCACTTGCAGGATCCCTGCATGAAGGAGGCCTGCTGGGGACAAAGATGCTGGAAGGCCTTGAAGGTGAGAGCATGGATTATATAACCAGGGAACTGGAGAAGACTATCTATGCCGATCTTGTAATAAAGGGGGCACAGGGGCTTTTTTCCGGCAGCAGTTTCGCCTCTTTTGATAGAAACAGGGACCTGTATTTTTTGGATTATTTTGACAGCATAAAGTACAGTGTCTCCAACCTGGAGAAGATATTCCGCTTTTTCTTAAGGAAAAAGATAGAGCTTAAAAATATCAATATCCTTTATACGGGGATAAGGTTTAATGCAGACATATCCAATGTAAGGTGTAAAGTAGACTGATGAAAGAAGCAAAGATAGCAGCCTTCGGGGAGAGCGATATAATGCTCATCTTCAAGGCCATAGGCGCAGATATTTATCCCATAGACGATATTTCCCATATGGGTGAGGCTGAAGAAAAGCTAAGAAAGGTGGTAAGGGAAGGCTATGGCATCATCTTTATGACCGAGACCATAGCTGCAAGGCTGGACAGCGTCATCAGGCATTATGCAAACCGGATCACCCCTTCCATCGTGGTGGTCCCGGGTCTGGGCAAAAGGAATAATTATGCTGTAAACCAGCTCAGGACAGCCATAATCAAGGCAGTTGGCGCAGATGTGATGGCTGAAGGAGTGCAAAGTAAAGGACAGGAGAAATAGATGGCAAAGACAGGAAGGATCATAAAGGTAGCCGGCCCCCTGGTAGTGGCGGAGAACATGTCCAGTTCCAAGATGTTTGAGATAGTACATGTCTCCGACAAGAGGCTTATGGGGGAGATAATCGAGTTCAGCGGCGATAAGGCATCAATACAGGTCTATGAAGAGACCGCGGGGATCGGTGTGGGGGAACCCGTTTATCCCTCCGGCGAGCCCCTGGCAGTGGAGCTTGGCCCCGGCATAATAGAATCGATCTATGACGGCATACAGAGGCCGCTTGATGACATATATGAGAGTTCCGGTGATTTTATAGGCCGCGGAGTGACCGCGGATGCACTGGACAAAAGCAAAAAGTGGGAGTTTGAGTCCCTGGCCAAAAAGGGAGACAGGGTAAGCGCTGGAGACCACCTGGGGTATGTGCAGGAGACCCCTCTTATCAGGCATTATATAATGGTCCCTCCGGGAGTGGAGGGTGAAGTCAAAAAAATAAATAGCGGAAAATTTACCATTGAAGAGACTGTAGCCGTGGTAGCCGGCAATGACGGCGATAAAGAATTGACCATGGTACAGAAATGGCCCGTAAGGGAACCAAGGCCCTATAAGCAGAAGATAAGACCGGATATTCCCCTTTTTACCGGTCAGAGAGTTGTAGACATGTTTTTCCCGCTTGCCAAGGGCGGCACAGCTTGCGTTCCCGGGCCATTCGGTTCCGGCAAGACGGTTATCCAGCATCAGCTGGCAAAATGGGTGGAAACCGAAGTCATCGTATACATAGGCTGCGGCGAAAGAGGAAACGAGATGACAGACGTGCTCATGGAGTTTCCCGAACTGGTGGACCCAAGGAGCGGGGAACCGCTTATGAAAAGGACCATCTTGATCGCCAATACCTCGAATATGCCGGTAGCCGCCAGGGAAGCATCGGTCTATACAGGGATAACCATAGCCGAATATTTCAGGGATATGGGTTATTCGGTAGCCCTTATGGCAGATTCCACTTCAAGGTGGGCCGAAGCCATGAGGGAGATCTCTGGGAGGCTGGAAGAGATGCCCGGTGAAGAAGGGTACCCGGCATACCTGGGAGCCAGGCTGGCATCTTTCTATGAAAGGGCGGGTATGGTAAACTGCCTTTCCTCGGACGGAAGGTCGGGAGCCCTTTCAGTAATAGGGGCCGTATCTCCTCCCGGGGGAGACCTTTCCGATCCCGTGGTACAGGCAACGCTCAGGGTAGTAAAAGTATTCTGGTCACTGGAGGCAAACCTTGCCTACAGCAGGCATTTTCCCGCCATATCATGGCTGAACTCATACTCGCTCTATAATGATTCCATCAGGGAAAAAGTCATGGAGGAAGTAGCAGAGGATTACTTCGAACTCCAGGCTGAAGCCATGAGTCTTTTGGAAAAGGAATCAGAACTGGAAGAGATAGTGAGGCTGGTGGGCGTCGATGCCCTTTCCGGACCAGACAGGCTGGTGCTTCTGGTCTCCAGGATGTTAAGGGAAGACTTTCTGCACCAGAATGCATTCCATGATGTAGATACCTATTCTTCCATACAAAAACAGTACAAGATGATAGATGTCATAATACATTTCTACAGGCAGGCGGCAGACAGCCTGAGAATAGATGCCGACATCAGGGATATAGAGAGATCAAAGGTAAGGGAAGCCATTGCCAGGATGAAATATGTACCCCAGGAAGAACTGTCAAAGATAGACAGGATCAAGAAAGACATCGAAGAAGAATTTTCAAAGTTACTTGAGAAACCCCGGCTGGAGGAATAAATATGCTAAAAGAGTATAAGAGCATTATCAATATATCCGGTCCCCTGCTCCTGGTAGAAGGCGTAGACGGAGTAAAATATGAGGAGCTTGTGGACATAAAACTCGGTGACGGTTCGCT
>CAYPXQ010000115.1:0-12294 GCA_964414685.1 uncultured Actinomycetota bacterium | reverse complement strand
TATCCTTCCGCCCGGTTTTAATACCCTGAATACTTCCTCAAACACCCTGTCTTTCTCCGGGGATAGGTTTATCACGCAATTGGATATGACAATATCTATAGTAGAATCAGCCACAGGCAGGTCCTCGATATCTCCGGGCCTGAAATCCACATTTGTTATACCGGCTTTTCTGGCATTGCCCCTTGCCCTGTCGATCATCTCAGGGGTCATATCGACCCCGATGACTTTACCCGAAGGACCTACCCTGTCAGCCGCCAGGAAACAGTCAAAACCAGCTCCAGACCCCAGGTCCAGGGCGACTTCGCCGCTTTTTAGGGAGGCCATTGCTATGGGATTTCCGCAGCCCAGCCCCAGGTTAGAGCCTTCGGGGACTTTTTCCATATCCTGTCTTGAATAGCCGAGATTTGAACTTATCTCTATTGCATGGTCTGTCTGTCCGCAGCAGCTGGCAGCCTGCCCCGGGCAGCAGGACCCACCGGCAGCTATCTTAGAATATCCTTCCCTTACAGCCTGCTTAATATCTTTTTCTTTCATTAGCCCAATCTTTCTATTTAGTTATTGTTAATATATTTATATATTTAAATATATAATTTTTTTAAAGTCAATAAAGAGCAAGCGGCCGGCCTGAAAATATATATTGCCAATACAACCGACGGGACAGATCTTACAACCGGGGCAGCATACGGTTAGGGTGGAGAGTTTTTCATGGCTTCTATTAAGGAAACTGTCTGGATCTTTACCCTATGTCCTTTTATAAATATCCCCGCCGTATATGTCGTAAGCTACAAAAAGCGGGAAATCTGCAATTTGTATCCTGTGTATGGCTTCAGGCCCAAGATCGCCATAGGCCACAGTCTCGATAGCGCATACCTTTGAGGAAAGATAGGCGGCGATACCGCCCACGGCGATAAGGTAAACGGCTTTATGCTTTATGCACAGCTGTCTCAGGGCTTCACTCCTTTTGCCTTTCCCTATCATGGCCCTGAGCCCCAGCTCCATGAGGGGTTCTGTCAGCCCATCCATCCGCACCGCAGTAGTAGGCCCCAGGCTTCCGCTGCTTTTACCGGGAGGAGCGGGGGAAGGCCCCACATAGAATATGGTGATATCCCTGACATCCAGGGGCAGTTTTTTGCCCTGCTCAAGTTCCGACAGCATCCTTTTGTGGGCTGCATCCCGGGCGCCGTATATGGTGCCGGAAAGATAGACTACATCTCCGGCCCGCAGGCTCTTTACCTTGTCCTGTGTAAGAGGGGTTTCCAGGTGGCAGGTATTTGTCATGCTGCCGGCTTCAGAGTTCATCTGTTTCATCATCGCTGAAATACCTGTCTCTTTTGAAATAGTTATCATATGTCCCGGAAGAACGGGGCCTTGACCGTTTTCTCCTAAGCCGGGAGCTGAACACCAGGATAAATGCCAGGAATAATATCAACAGTCCCAGTATGCCCAGTATGACTACCAGGAAATAAGAAAGGAATTTGGTCTTTTTACCCTCTATAAGGATCTGCTTTTCACTCCCGTAAGGGATATTCCATATGGCGATATTATTCTCACCTATGATATCAGCATTGCTGGTCACTATCTTAACCGGAAATCTTACCTGGTAGGTTATGTCCAGGATACCGCTGTCGGCAGTAGCAAGATCATGCAGGCGGTTAAAGTCAGAATTGGCATCCCCTGATGCCAGCAGTGTCTCATCTATTTTCATATCGGCATGATCCTGGAAAAAGACATCCCGGTAAAAAAAGTATTCATCGATGCTCATCTTGGCCAGAAATCTCTGGGTAGATCCGCTGGAAAAGCCGTCAATCGAGATATGCTTTACAAAATTTATGTCATCAAAGGAGGCCTTAGACATAAAGTGGGTATATCCTTCTTCTTCATAGGTCTCCACCTCTCCTTCAGGCAGGATTTCCAGGATCTTATCCAGAAGTGACCGGTTCTTCTCCAGGACCACCTCTCCTTTTCTGAGGTATTCCGTCTTTACAGCCACATCCACTGTCCTGGTACCGGAATAATCCTCTTCAATTTCAGTAAATACTTCGATAAACGTGGGGTCGCATCCTGAGAGCAGGGGCGCCAGAAGGGACAGTATGATAAAAATAAGCAGGGTCCTTGTGATGAGTCCGCGCATATTTATAGGTCTTTCCTATTATTTTTATGCCTGTATTAATATATTAGATATTAGCATATAGATTGCCAATATTGTAGGAAAAGTTATGCCTGTCTCAAGATATATGGGTGTAAAAACGCCGGGTGCAGGATTGATTTAAAAACTTTATGTGATAGAGTATGCATGTCCGGGTTTTAGAAAGCTGTGACCAGGTCTCAGGCTACCGGAAAAAATATTTTGCAATCAGTGGATCTAGCTGCCGGAGGATCAGATGTCTTATTATATCGGTTATGATATTGGCTCTATAAGCGTAAACAGGGCTGTAATAGATGAAGGCGGGAATATAGTCTCAGTCCTTGATTATACCAGGCATATGGGAGAGCCTGTAAAGCTGGCAGCAGGGGACATAAGGGACCTCTTTGATAAATACGGGAGCAGTATTTCAGGCATAGGTTTTACCGGTTCCGGGGCCAAGGACCTGGCAGCCAATCTCAATATGTATTTTACCAATGAGATAGAAGCCATAATCACTGCCGTAAAAAAGGTCTGTCCGGATGCCGTCTCCATAATAGAGATAGGAGGCCAGGATTCAAAATTCATCGACCTTGACAGCGGCGACTATGCCATGAACGAGCTCTGCGCTGCCGGAACCGGGTCATTCCTGGACCAGCAGGCATCAAGGTTCGGCCTGACCATAGAGGAATTTGCCAGCCTGGCGCTACAGTCAAGGACGCCGGCCACCATTGCCGGGAGATGCAGCGTCTTTGCCAAGTCCGATATGATACATCTGCAGCAGGAAGCTGCCAGCGATGAAGATATAACCATGGGACTATGCTTTGCCATGGCCAGGAGCTTCAAAGCCCAGATAGCAAGGGGAAGCCGTTTCAAGCCCCCCGTCATTTTTTGCGGGGGAGTCTCATATAATAAGGCTATGCTTAAGGCTTTTGAGAAGACCCTGGGCCAGAAGATAACCATTCCCGAATACCAGGCATCCATAGGAGCCATCGGCGCCGCCCTTTCCCTTATGGAAAATGCCGGGGATACCGGGCTGGACAGGAAAGGCGTCCTGGATGCATTTGACCATTACCTCAAACACTTTGCCTATACCAGGGAGACTTTCGAGCCCCTGGAGATAAGAGAGTCCATACTTCCTGTCCAGGAAGAAGAAAGCTACCAGTTTGGGCCCGGCAGGATCGAGGCATATATAGGCATTGACGTAGGCTCCATATCCACCAATGTGGTAGCCATAGACAGCCATAAAAAGCTGATAGCCAAGGAATACCTCCGTACAGCCGGACGCCCCATAGAAGCGGTAAGAAAGGGTATCTCCCGCATCGCTTCCAGGGTGGGAGACAGGCTGGATATAAAAGGGGCCGGGGCCACCGGCTCGGGAAGATACCTGACCGGGGATTTCATCGGGGCCGATATAGTCATAAACGAGATAACAGCCCAGGCTACGGCCGCCGCCGATATCGACCCCGAGGTCGATACCATATTCGAGATCGGGGGACAGGATTCCAAATATATCTCGCTGGAAGACGGGGTGGTGGTGGACTTTGAGATGAACAAGGTCTGCGCTGCCGGCACCGGATCCTTCCTGGAGGAACAGTCCGAGAGGTTTGACATTGCCATAGAGGATTTTGGAGACCTGGCAATGGGCGCTAAAAACCCCCTTAACCTGGGTGAGCGCTGTACCGTGTTTATGGAGACCAATGTATATTCACACTACCAGAAGGGCGCCAGGATAGACAATCTGATGGCAGGCCTGGCTTATTCCATAGTGGCAAATTATATAAACCGGGTGGTGGGAAGAAAGAAGATAGGGGATAAGATATTCTTCCAGGGGGCGGTGGCATTTAACCGTTCCGTGGTAGCCGCTTTCGAGAACTATACCGGTTCCAGGATAATCGTACCGCCCGATCATGAGGTCACCGGAGCTATCGGTACCGCCATAAGGGCCATGCAGGAAGTAAAGGAGCATAATATAAAGACATCCTTCAGGGGGTTTGAAGGGATAGAGAAGGCAGGGTATACGCAGAGTTCTTTCGAGTGCAATGGATGTCCCAACCACTGTGAGATAAAGAAGATATCCATGAGCGGGCGGAAACCCCTGTTCTACGGGGGCAGATGCGAAAAATATGAGAAGGGCCGCCAGAAGGAGGATCCTGCTTTTGATTATTTTGCCGCCAGGGAAGAACTGTTATTAAACTCGTATAAGGAAAAGCCCCCAGCCGGAAATGGGAATACCAAGAGGAAAAAGGTGGGGCTTCCCTATTCCATGCTCACATTCGAGTTCTACCCCTTCTGGAAGGCTTTCTTTACCGAACTGGGTCTTGAGCTGGTGCTTTCCGACAGGACAAATAAGAAGATAATAAATGACGGAGTCCAGGCGGCAGTATCGGAGACCTGCTTTCCCATGAAAGCTACTCTGGGACATGTCATAAACCTTCTGGAAAAGGATATAGATTATCTGTTCCTGCCCACGACCAGGGACATGCCCACCAAGAAATCCAATATAAAGGGGGAAAGGACCGGAAGCTATCCCTGCCCCTTTATCCAGGGCACCTGGTCCATCGTAAAGGCGGCGGTGGATACCGGTGATGTAGAGGTACTTAAGCCCATAATAAATTTCTCATATAAGGAATATGCCAGGCAGGTCCAGCTTATACAGCTGGGCAGGCATCTGGGCTGCAGCAAGAGGAGCATAAAAAATGCCATCGACCAGGCATACAGGTCCCAGTCGGAATTTTATTCCAGCCTCAAGCAGTTCGGCAGCCGGGTGCTGGAGGAGCTGGGAGAGGATGAGACCGCAATAGTGGTGACCAGCCGCTCCTATAACAGCTGCGATAATGCCATAAGCATGGATGTCCCCCGGAAGCTCAGGAAACTGGGGCTAAAGGTGATACCCATGGATATGCTGCCGGTACAGAATATAGACCTGTCCCGGGACTGGCCCAATCTGTACTGGGAATTCGGCGACAGGATACTCAGCGCTGCCGAGATAATAAAGTCTGATCCGAGACTTTACCCGACCTATATAACTAATTTCGGATGCGGGCCGGATTCATTTATCCTGCAGTATTTTGAAAGGCAGATGGACAGGCCGTTTTTAAAGCTCGAGGTTGACGAGCACTCGGGAGGCGCCGGGGTCATAACCAGGTGCGAAGCCTTTATAGACTCGCTTAACAATCTGAAGAACAGGAAGACAAAGCCAAAATTTGAAGATGAAAAGGCGCAGCTGGCGGCGGCAAAGATGATTGAGGGGGATAACGGCCGGGGCCAGAGCCTGCTGCACGGAGGCGGCCTGGCAGAGAGAAGCGCGGATATAGCCAGCCTCCCCCAGGCGACATTTAAGAAGGACCAGGGAAGGACCATATACATACCATATATGAGCGACTCTGCGGTAGTGTTGAAATATGCCTTCCGTTCCGCCGGCATAGATGCCGAGATGCTTCATTCTGATGATGAGACATTGAAATGGGGAAGGCGCTATACCCTGGGCAAGGAATGCTACCCCTTTATAATAACTACCGGAGACATAATAAAGACTCTCAAGAACAGTGACCCTTCAAAGGCGGCATTCCTGATGCCCCAGACAAACGGACCCTGCCGTTTCGGCCAGTATAATAAGATGCAGAAGATAATAATAAGGGAGCTGGGATATTATGACGTACCCATAATAGCTCCCGGCGCCCCGGAAAACAGCCAGTTCTATGCCGAATATGATATGGACGGAAGAAGAGGTCTGGACCTCCTTAAGAAGGCAGTATGGGGGCTTCTGGCCGTTGACTACCTTAATAAGGCCCTGAGGCAGATAAGGCCCTATGAGACCGAGAAGGGAAGGACAGACAGGGTATACGGACAGTATGTGGACCTCATATGCCGCAGCGTGGAAAATGACAGCGCATCAGAGATACTGGACAGGATGGCACTGGTGCTTTCCATGGCCAGGAAGGATTTCGAGGCCATACCGGTGGAAAAGACAGACAGGCCCCTTATAGGCATAGTAGGGGAGATATTCGTAAGAAACCATCCCTATTCAAATAATGAGATCATAAGAAGCGTGGAGGCCATGGGGGGAGAAGTAGAGATACCAACCATGGGGGAATGGCCCGAGCATACTACCGCTACCCGCAGGATAGACATCATCACCCGGCAGACAGACCTATTCTATAAGATGGTCAATTACTTCTTTGATGGAAACGGCTCCGACCTTTCCAGGACCGCAGAAAGCTTCAGGGAGCTTTTCGGGGGATTCATGGGCGGATTCAAGTTCTTTGTCACCAACAGGTTCTTTGACCGCTACCTGGCAGGATGCCAGAAGAAGCTGGAAAAACCTCTTAAGGGATTCCTCAGGGAAGAACACGGAGGCAGTATATATGATGTATGGGATAATGCAGAGCCTTATATAATAAAGTGGTTTGGCGAAGCCGCACTTTCAGTGGGAAAATCCATAGAATGGGCCAATAACGGCGCCAACGGCATAATAAATGTGCTGCCCTTTACCTGCATACCGGGAAATATAGTAAATGCCATCTCCAGGAGCATAAAAGCTGATTACCATATCCCCTGGCTCAACCTGGCCTTTGACGGGCTGGAGCAGGGCACAACCGACACCAGGCTGGAAGCCTTCATGTACCAGGCCCGGGAGCATATGAGGAAGAAAAGCTGACAAATAGAAGCTGGAATACTGTTCATATAGAATTGACAATAATGCTATAAAGTGTTAATATCCAGTATAACATAACAAAATTACTGGAGAACTGGTCTTGTATAAAATCTTATTAGAGCAAAACCCATGGTGGAGCGGGGAGCCGTTTGAAGAAAAAGTTGGAGTAAAACGGTCAAAATATCTTGACCAGATATATACCCATAATACTTCCACTATGATTTCCATATTGACCGGTATAAGGAGAGCCGGTAAAAGTGTACTCTTCTACCAGAATATAGACCAGCTTATAAAAGGCGGTGTTCCTCCTGAAAACATCCTTTATTTTAACTTCTTTTTTATCAGCAAGGATCATCACCATATAAAAATATTGGATACTATTTACGATTCATATATGGAGAACATAGTTCCAGCGGAAAGCCAGAAAAAATATCTTTTTCTGGATGAGATACAGGAGATAGAAGGTTTCGAAAGCTGGGTACTCAGATTTCATTTAAAAAACAGGGAAAAGGTAAAGATATTTTTAACTGGTTCTAGTTCCGGTCTTTCTTCGTCTGATATATCCTCCTATTTTACCGGCCGCAATATCACCCTTAAGATATTCCCCCTGGATTTTAATGAGTTTATGGATTTTGCCGGGCTGGACATAACTAAAGGTGCTGAATATAAGGTGCTTTATGCAAAACAGGATATTATAAAAAGTGCTTTTTCAAGATTTCTCAGGACAGGTGGATTTCCTGAAGTGGTGCTGGACCCTGCAAACATGCGATCCATTCTTTCCTCTTTTATTGGCGATATCATTTACCGGGACATAATCAAGCCCTTCGGTATTGAAAAGACGCTGGAGCTTGAGGGACTTGCTAATTATTTGCTGTCAAATTCTGCCAATCTTTTTAGTTATAGAAAGACTTCCAGGTCTATCGGCATTTCTTATGAGACTGTCCGAAAATATATTGCTGCTTTTGAGAAAGCATCACTTTTTTACAGGCTCCCGCCGTTTTCTTTATCCAGACTTGTGTCTGTCTCTGAAAATGCCAGCGATAAGATATATTCAGCCGATATCGGCTTCATGAATTTTTCCAGGGTATCGTTTACAGAGAATTATGGCTCCATGGCTGAGAACCTTGTGTATAATTATCTTAGTGAATATTTCAAAGAGACACTGGGATACTACAGGGATGCCGGATCAGAGATAGATTTCATATTTATCTACAGGAATAAGACGATACTGCTCCAGGTTACCTTTACCGACGATATAGATAAAAGGGAAGAAAAGGCCCTCCTGCTTCATCAGGACAAGTTTAAGAACCCGGTTAACCTTATAATCACAAAGGATACATATTCTTCAAGATCTTTTGACGGGACCAGTATCGCATATGTCCCCCTATGGTATTTCCTCATAAGCGGAAACAGGCTCTTAAGCGGGTTGTAAAAGACAATGGTACCATTGATAAGCCATATGCACCTTCATAATTATGCTATTATAATGACATTAAAAAGAAGGAGTATTTTATAATGCCAAGAATAAGACCTATAATCGACCTGACTCCTGATAATATCACCGACTATGGTGTCTGTGGGTATAAGGATACAAAAAAGCATGTGGAGCTCCAGCGGAAGATAAAATGGTTTGAGAAATACTACCCCGGGGGGCTTAGGATAAAAGCCCTGATAACAAAGAAGGGCGGATACCAGGGCATGCTGGAGTACATCCCCGGCAGGTTTGCCCACCGGCCGGTTGATGCTGAAGGATATATGTTTATCCACTGCATCTTTGTGGGGTTTAAAAATGAGTTTAAGAAAAAGGGATATGCCTCATCCCTTATAGATGAATGCATAGATGATGCCAGGGATAAGGAAATGTCCGGAGTGGCAGTGGTTACTAGAAAAGGCCCTTTTATGGCAGGCAGCGAAATATTTCTAAAGAAGGGTTTTAATGTAGTAGACAGCGCCAGTCCCGATTTTAGTTTGCTGGCAAGAAAGTTTGATGAAGGATCAAAAGACCCCGGTTTTAAACCCGGCATGACCGACAGTCTTAAAAAATACAGTAGGGGGCTATATATCCTGCGATCACCCCAGTGCCCATATACTGAGAAAAATGTAAATGCCATACTGGACTCTGCAAAAGATAGATTCGGCCTGGATGCATATCTTGTGGATCTAACCGATTCCGATGCGGCCCAGGATACGCCATGCCCCTTTGGGTCATTTTGCATCATCTACAATGGAAAAATTATTGCCCACCATCCAATCAGCAATACCAGGTTTGAAAATATAATGAAAAAGATCATACTGCCGGTGTAATGGAAAAAATACCCAACCTTATGAGCGAGATCATAGCATTTGTCACAAAAAACTTTACTTCCATAAGGTTCGTAAAGCTTTCAGATGGGGGATGCATCCTGTGCGGCACATGCATAGACAGCTGCAAGCAGGGGGTAATTAAATATACATTCAGCAGGGGAGTGTAGTTTAATGGTTATTTATGGCAAATATATATAACTATACTATAATATGCACCATGGTTTTGGGCTGATTCAAATATTTTATAAGGATATGGAAGAGGACTCTGATTAGATTATTTATCTGCAGGGTTGCGGGTATTTGTGCTTAAATTGGGGCTTTATCCGTATAGGGCCGGGGATTTAAAAAAGAAAAGGCCCGGGATGGAGGAAAATGGGCAGAATCCAAAAGACAAACGGCTATATTTTTCTAATCCTATTATTAATACTCATCATAACTTTCTTTACCCGAAACAACATACGTAATATAGAAGATATAGCCGATGAGATCCTCAGCCAGCCTGTGCAGGAGGAAATAACTGATGCAGAGGAAATAGAGTTTGAAAAGGACGGCTATTTATGGCAGGTAACACCACTTTATGATTATGAGATAAGCGGCTTTGTCGTCGGAAGAAGGAATTACCAGATATTCAGCATTGATCAATACACCAGTCTATTCCCGATAGACCTGGGTATGATCTGGGGAAGCAATGCTGCCAATAAAGCCTATCAGGATAAGCGCATCAAATTCAAGCAGGACTGCCGCTGGTGCTGGGTGCAGTGGAGCGGAGATGCCGTTTTTAATCTTTATGAATTCTCCAACAATCATTTATTCACTGAAAAGAAGTACCTGGCAGATGAGGCTAAAAATATCAACCGGGGCGACCAGTTGACCATAAAAGGTAAACTAATAAATATTATAGCCTCCCCATTAGAAGATAATGGTGTATCCGGACAAAATGAACTGACCTGGAAAACAAGTACCACCAGGAAAGATGACGGCGCCGGAGCATGTGAGATAATCTATGTGGAGGAAATAGAAGTATTAAAAAAGGGTAATATGCTATCGCGTTATTTATTCTGGTTTAGTCTCTATGGATCGATCCTTATAATTGTTTGGAGCATATCATATTTTCTGTATAGCATAAGGAGAAGATGAGGACTCTTAGAAAAACAGTATAAAGAATTAACTGCAGATTTTTCTTGTATGGCTGTTTCTTGATGAAACCCAAAAATATTCATTTCTAAATGGATGCTGGCACACCCGCAATTTTTTATTGATAAGAACTGGAACTACGCTTAAAATAGAATTCGAAAAGGCTGGAGGCTGATACCAGGAAGAATCCGAAAGATCTCTTCCTTATTTTTTATGGTAAGCTAGATGGAAACTTCACAATTCAAGGAAAAATACGGGCAGTATGCGCTGGTCGCAGGAGGTTCTGACGGACTGGGCTTTGCTTTTGCAGAGGCGATTGCCCGGCGGGGACTGGACCTGGTCCTGATTGCCCGCCAGGAAGACCGGCTGAAAACGGCTGCTGTCCGGCTTAAAGAAAAATATGAGATCGATGTAATTTTTGTTGCAGCGGATATGGCAGATTACGAAAATGTTAAAAAATTGCTCAGCACTCTTGAAGTCTCAATCGGTCTACTTGTATATAATGCTGCATTTGCTCCAATTGGCTTATTCGAAAATACGAGCGAAGAGCAGCTGGCTCTTGCCGCAGCTGTAAATGTAAAAGCCCCGCTGCTTATGACAAAACTTTTATCTGCGCCGATGATACAGCAAAAACGGGGAGGGATAGTGCTGATGTCATCCCTTGCAGGGGCGCAGGGAAGCCCGAACATCTCCGCTTATGCGGCAACAAAATCATTTAACGCCATTTTAGCCGAAGGTCTTTGGAAAGAACTAAGGCCGCACGGGATCGATGTGCTTGTATGCTGTGCCGGTGCAGTTCTCACCCCTGGCTATCAGCAGGCTGAGAAAACCAGACCAGCACCTGGAACGCTGGAGGCCAGTGAAGTTGCTGAAAAGACACTGGATGCTCTGGGAAGAGGTCCGGTCATAATCCCCGGGCTAATAAATAAGATCGGCCATTTTATACTTACCAGGTTACTTAGCAGGAAAGCCGCAATCAATATAATGTCGAAAAACACCGGAGGTTTGTCATGAAGATCTTTTTAGGCTTGATCACCCCGCTAGTTGCATATTTGGTTATCACTCTTTTACATATGATCATCCCGGCCAGAAAGACCAGGGGATATGTAAAAAATGAGATAACAGGCAGATCGATGAATTACAGGATAAATGGGATATTTGTTCTTTTAGCAAGTATTCTCATCTGGTTTCTTCTGGGGTATTTTAATATAGTCCCATACGTATGGCTGTATGAAACCCGCTGGCCGGGTTTTATCGGCGCCTGTATTATCGGATCAGCATATTCTTTATACATTGTCTTCAAATATCCATCTACCGGCAGATCTTTCTTTGCTGACCTCTGGTTTGGCAGAGTAAAAGACTCGCAGCTCAAAGACGGCCTTATTGATGCAAAGATGTGGCTGTATTTGATCGGTGCCGTTATGCTTCAATTGAATGTCCTTTCTTTTGCGTCGTATCATATAATAAATGTCGAAAATATAAACTATGGTTTTCTTCTCGGCTGTGCAATGCTGACATGGTTCTGCTTTGATTATCTGATATTTGAAAAGATCCATCTATGGACATACGATTTTATTGCTGAACGCGTTGGATTCAAATTAGGATTTGGCTGTCTCGCGTTCTACCCTTATTTCTATACTGTCTCGCTCTGGTTTACCGCTCATCTTCCCGACCCCGGTCATCCCGTATGGATTACAGTGCTCTTTGGAGTACTCTTTCTCTGCGGCTGGGTGCTGACACGCGGCGCAAATATGCAGAAGTATTTCTTTAAGGTCACTCCCGGCAGGAAATTCCTCTGGATAAGACCTGAAGTACTTAGCGACGGTAAACTCAGCCTGCTTGCCAATGGATTCTGGGGCGCAAGCCGTCACATCAACTATCTTGGCGAGATCACACAGGCTACAGCCGTAGCCCTTGCCGCAGGCTACTTTGGGATCTGGATGGTTTGGCTGTACCCGGCTTACTATATAGGCCTTATGCTGACCCGCCAGGCTGATGACGACAAAGTCTGCAGGGCAAAATACGGAGAGCTCTGGGATAAATACACCGATAAAGTGAAATACAGGATCATTCCTTT
>CAYPXQ010000114.1:0-4354 GCA_964414685.1 uncultured Actinomycetota bacterium | reverse complement strand
AGGCGCATCCTTCTTGCCGTCATGATGCATCTCTATGATCTCGCAATTATCAAAATACCCGGCTATCATCCCTGATATCTTCATCATTATTACTGCGCCGATGGCAAAGTTGGGGACTACAAGCACCCGGGTGCCGGACCTGGATGCTTTCTGTTTAGATCTTTCAAGTTTCTCCATATCCAGCCCGGTGGTACCCACTATTATGTCTATTCCGCTGCCGGCAGCCCATTCGATAGTCCTGAGAGCAGATTCGGCAACCGTGAAATCTATTATAAGATCTGGTCCGGCTTCTTTGACTTCATCATAAGAATCAGTAATAGAAAAACCCATTTTGCCGCCGCCCAGGTATTCTCCTGCATCTACTCCTTTATTGGTGCAGTCAAAACCAGCCACCAGCTTCACATCATCTTCTTTTATCAGTTCTGATGATATGGCAGTACCCATCCTGCCGCATATACCAAACATGGCTATTTTCTTCATTTCCTTATACCTTCCATATCTTTTCCCAGTATAATAGTCCTCAGGGTCTCCGGATCAAAATACTTCTGCGCAATATCATTTAGATCATTAACTGTTATAAGGTCTATTTTCTTCAATATCTGGTCAATAGTCAAAACCTTTTTGTCAAACAGCAGGGTCTTGCCCAGCCTGAACATCCTTGAGCTTATGTCCTCAACAGCCAGGACTATGTTTCCTTTCATGTTCTCGCGGGCGCGTTCCAATTCTTCCAATTTTATCCCGTTTTTTCTGATATCCTCTATTTCCCCGGTGATAAGTCTCAGTATCTTTTTTACATTCTTTGCCGATGAAGCAGCATATATAAAAACCAATCCCGTATCCATGTACTGAATATTGCTGGCAGAAATGCTGTAGGCCAGTCCTTCTTCTTCCCTTATCCTCTGAAAAAGCCGGCTGCTCATGCTTCCTCCCAGAAGATTGGTAAAAAGTGACATCGGATGACGGTCGCTGCTGTTCCGGTCACATCCGGGACCGCCCAGGCAAATGTGTACAGCCCTGTGGCCGCCCTCCTTATAGATACTTCTTCCCCGTCCCCCGTTTCCGGCCAGGACCGCGGCCGCTATTTCTGAGGCGCCATCTTTTTCCCCGGAAAAAACCGGATAGTGTTTTATAAGGTCTATCAGCCTGCTGTGCGCGATATTGCCGGCAGCTGATATTACCATATCATTCAGTCTGAATCTTGAACGGAAATATTCTAAGATTGATGCCCTGTCTATCTTTCCAAGGCTTTTTCTGGTGCCCAGTATTGGCAGCTCCAGGGGATGTCCCTGAAAAACTTCAGAATAAAAGTGGTCCAGCAGCATGTCGGAGGGGTTATCCTCCATCATCTTTATCTCTTCCAGGATTACTTTTTTCTCTGTCTTGATATGCAGGGAATGAAAGCTCGGATTGCAGATTATATCCAGAAGAAGTCCCATACATTCAGGCAGGTTCACATCAATAAAATCCGCATATATGCAGCAGTATTCCTTATCCGTAAAAGCATTGAACTCGGCACCCATGACATCAAACTCAATGGCGATATCTTTATAGGTCCTGTTTTTGGTCCCCTTGAATATAAGGTGCTCTATCAGGTGGGTGATGCCGTTATTATTTTCATCTTCATCCCTCGACCCGGCGGGTACCCAGAAACCCAGCGAAATAGAACGGAAATGAGGAATACTCTCACTGATCACCCTTATGCCGTTGTCCAGCCTGGTTATCCTGTAATTATCAAAATTCTTTCTGCTGCTAATTGTTATCTTGCTATCAACTCCGTATCAAGGGCCTGCTCAGGGCCGTCCGGCTTTTAGCCGGTCTTGACTAAATATCAGTCCTCTCAAGGCTTATCTTCCTGGACCGGGGGTCGATCTTTCCCACCCTTACAGTTACTTTGTCGCCCATCTTGAGGTATTGTTCGACGCTATTTATCCTCTCACGGGCTACTTTTGATATATGCAGCAGTCCGTCAGTTCCGGGAATAAGATTTATAAAGGCTCCGTAAGAAGTTATCCCCACTACTGTACCGTTAAATTCATCTCCTTCTTTTATATCCTCAGGAGATCTTATAAGCCCCTTTATCTTTTCTGTGGCCATCCTTATAGCTTCGGCATTGGAAGAGGTTATAGATATCATTCCTTCGTCATTAAAGTCGGTTACATCTATCTCGTCCAGCTCAAATTCCTCCTTAAGGCCTTTTATGACTTTTCCGCCCGGGCCTATTACCTCCCCTATCTTATCCTTGGGGATGGTGAAGGTGGTTATTTTTGGTGCTGCTTTTGAAAGTGTCTCCCTTGGTGCAGGTATAGTATCTGTCATCTTTTCCAGGATCTGCATCCTTCCTTCTCTTGCCCTTTCAAGGGCAGCCTTCATTATCTCAAGGTCAATGCCTCTGGTCTTGATGTCCATCTGCAGTGCGGTAATGCCGTTCCGGGTGCCAGCCACCTTGAAGTCCATATCACCATAGAAATCCTCTATACCCTGTATATCAGTAAGTATCTCAAACCTCTCTCCCTCTCCTTTTATAAGCCCCATAGCTATTCCCGAGACGGGGTTCTTTATGGGCACGCCGGCATCCATAAGCGCCAGGGTGCTTCCGCAAACGCTGGCCATGGATGTAGATCCGTTTGAACTCAATATCTCAGATACCAGCCTCAGGGCATAAGGGAATTCTTCTTCCGGGGGTATCATAGGCCTTAATGCCTTTTCCGCCAGGGCTCCATGCCCTATCTCCCTCCTTTTGGGGCCTCTCAGAAACCATGTCTCGCCGGTGCTGAACGGCGGAAAATTATAGTGATGCATATAGCGCTTAAATTCTTCACCGCCAAGGCTGTCCAATCTCTGGACTTCCCTTATGGAGCCCAGTGCCAGTATGGTCAGTGCCTGTGTCTTGCCTCTGGTAAAAAGCCCCATTCCATGGGTTGTCTCCGGGAATAGGCCTACCTCACATGATATCTTCCTTATGTCTGATACTTTTCTTCCATCGGGCCTTATGCCCTTTTCCAGTATCATCTCTCTTACCAGCTTTTTTTCCAGTTCATTGAAGCTGGCGTCAATACTGTCGATATCATCAGGAAATTCCTCTGCCAGGGCCTCCATTATCTCTTCCTTTATTGCCGGGATACGTTCGCTGAACAAACCTGCCGAATCTTCCTGTATTGCCACTGCCCTGGAGGGGTCTCCGGCAAGTTCTTCTACTGAGCCAAGCAGGTCTTTTATCTGTTGTCCGGCCATCTCGGTCACTTTTGTCCTGACGTCATCATTTATCTGGAACCTACTGACCTGGGACTTTTCTTTCTGGACCTTATCCCTGAATTCCTTCTGCAGGGCTACTATTTTCTTTATCTCATCATGTGCTTTGCCGATTGCCTCTATGGCCAGCTCCTCGGGAGCCTCTCTTCCTCCGGCTTCCACCATCAGGATGGCATCCTCCGTACCAGCCACCACTATGTCGATTATGCTTTCCTTAAGTTCTTCATATGTTGGGTTTATTATCCAGCTGTCTTCTATCTTGCCTATCCTCACCGCACCGACCGGATCCTCAAAAGGTATATCAGATATGCACAGGGCCATGGATGCTCCGTTTATTACTGATATGTCATAAAGGTTTACTTTGTCTACGGAGAGGACGGTAGCGATTATCTGGACTTCATTACGCATATTCTTATCGAATAAAGGCCTCAGCGGCCTGTCGGTAAGCCTGGAGATCAGGACAGCTTTATCTGATGCTCTTCCTTCCCTCTTTAAAAATCCGCCCGGTATCTTGCCAGCTGCATACATCCTCTCTTCCACATCTACCGTAAGGGGGAAGAAGTCCAGGTTTTCTGAAGCCCTCTTGCTCATAACTGCGGTTACCAGCACGCCATTGCCTGCAAATTTGACCAAAACGGAATTTGCCTGCATGGCTATCTTGCCGGTGGAAAACTCCATAGTCTTTCCACCAATATCTATTTCACATTTAGTTTCCATACTAAAATATCTAACTCCTTAAAATTAATTAAAAATGAATTGAAAAATGAAGCCAATAGGAAGGGCGTCTATTTCCTTAATCCCAGTTCCTTTATAATTTTCTTATACTTATCTACTTCGGTATTCTTCAGGTATTCCAGCAGTCTTTTTCTCCTGCCGACCATCATCACCAGGCCTCTTCTGGAATGATGATCTTTTTTATTAGCCTTAAGATGCTCATTGAGCTTGTTTATCTTGGTAGTAAGAATGGCTATCTGCACTTCGGCCGAGCCGGTATCACTATCATGCGTCTTAAATTTTTCAATAATCTTCTGTTTCTCTTCTTTAACCAGTGTCAATTCTACTTACACCTCCTTCATTCATCCGCACTATAATTTATCATAAGTAT
>CAYPXQ010000113.1:0-2140 GCA_964414685.1 uncultured Actinomycetota bacterium | reverse complement strand
GTATTATCATAAGGGCTTCACCTTTTGAAGTGCCCGGAAGGATAATGCAGAACTCATCCCCTCCGGTCCTGGCGATTATATCCTGGCTCCGGAGATCATCCCTGAATATATATGCAGCTCTTTTTAGAAGGCGGTCCCCTGTATTGCGGCCGAATTTATCATTTATATGTTCCAGCCTGTCTATATCTGCCATGATTATAGCCACCGGCAGCTTCCTGGTGTCTTTAAGCCTTTTCAGCTCTTCATCAAAATATGCCCGGTTATACAGGCCCGTCAGGGAATCGTGGAATGACAGATATGTTTTCCCTTTCTCATATTTTTTTTCTTTTGTCCTGTCCCGAACCACGCCTTCATAATATTTCGGCCTTCCCCCCTGGTAATGGACTTTGGAACTTATCTCTACCAATATCCTGGAACCATCTTTCTTTTTGAGACAGGTATTGAAAGACATGTCCCTTTCCTCATGCGAAGGCCTGTCCTCCGGCGAGCAGTAGATATCTTTGTTATTTATCTTAAGCAGGTCTTTCTTGCTCTCATATCCCAGCATGAACACCAGGGAATGATTCACTTCCAGGAACTGGCCCTCAAGGGTGCTTATATACATCCCGTCTAAGGAGTATTCGAAAAGCTCCCTGTACCTCCGGCCAGGTCCCAGCAGGTATCCGATGATCTTCCAGAACTTTCTTGATGCTATTTCCGGCATATCCTTATTCTATATATGTTGACTTATATGTCAACTATTTATAAATAGCATTATTATGTACATATAAATTAATCTTTAAATAAATAGTATCATTATATTTTGAAGTCTTGCAGTATTTTTCTTCAATATGTTGAATAATTTGTCAACTTGATTCTCTCCACATTTGTTTCACCTGTATCAATATATAAGTAATATAGACATTTAT
This sequence comes from uncultured Actinomycetota bacterium, assembly GCA_964414685.1. Classification (GTDB taxonomy): domain Bacteria; phylum Actinomycetota; class Humimicrobiia; order Humimicrobiales; family Humimicrobiaceae; genus M55B120. Next base: position 1,232 of record CAYPXQ010000113.1, on the reverse strand, counting down.
ATTTATGATGCAGGTATAAGATACTTGAAGAAATATTCAAATAAGGATTTCTACCAGGCTTTTGGCGATATGCTCAGGGAAAAGAATATGAAGCTGAGGGGGCTTTCAGCCAGGACCAACCTTGATTATACATATTTCAGCAAGCTTAAAAACAGAAAAAAGAGCCCTCCCATAAAGACTATTGAGATAATCGCTTCCGGCCTGGGCATCGATCCAGATTATTTCCTGGAGTACAGGATAGACAGGATAACCAGGTTTTTAAAGGATAATCCGGGACATGTCCAGACTGTTTTGTCCTATATACGGAAGCTTGAGAAGAAGGATAAACTGAAGGTGGCAGATCCGGGACAGCCTTATGACTGATGTTTCTTAAGACTGTCAAACATAATATTTAAGTCCTGGCTGAGGTCCTTTTCCTCCAGGCCTGCAATAGTGCCTTCGATTTCTGGAATAATACTTTTAGCTCTTTTTTCCAGGCAGCCGGACAGGTCTGGTGAAGGTCCTGGTGACATCAAATATTTTAAAAGGTCGCGGTAAGTCTTATATGCCACAAGGCCTTCCACGATACCTGACAGCTTCCGGTTTTTAAGCATCTTGCTTCTTCCGGAGATCTTCATCCCGGTTATCACTGATATGTGAAGAAGGCTGTTTACATCTATTAAAAGCTTTTTATCCCTGCTGATGCAGCCTTTATCACCGCCCGGACTTAATGCCTTCTGCATGGCAAGATGCAGTTTGAGCCTGCTCTCATGCATTTTTTTCAGTGCTTCCAGTATGCTGTCAAAGACTTCATGGTCCCTGAACCGTAAAAGGTATATCACTGCCCTTGAATAAAATATATCCCCGAACAGAAGGTCCAGCGTGTAGCCCCTTTCAGTGGAATCGCTTTCTTCTGCAGGCATGCGGGAACCGCCGCGGTTGAAATCATGGAAAACGGTGCCGATGGAAAGAAGCTCCAGCCCGGTTATGAGGCTAACCAGCCTGGATGCAAGATCGCCGCCGGTCTTTCTGCCGGAGAACGGGTCTGCCAGCAGGACTGCCTGCATATAAATAAGGTCTTCGTGGTGGAATCTTTTTATATCGTAGGGGAAAAACGAGGAAATATACCTTATTTCCCGTTTTAATAGTCTCTCTGTCTGCCTTTTCAGGGCATATCTATACTTAACCCGGTTAATCCTTTTTCCTTCTGTCCACAACTCTTTGAGCCTTCCCCTCACTCCTGGCGATAGTCT
>CAYPXQ010000112.1:0-6414 GCA_964414685.1 uncultured Actinomycetota bacterium | reverse complement strand
GCCCGCATCTTTTATCCTCTGAAATTTCCCGAATCTTTCTATCACGCCTCTCTCAATAGGCCTTACTGTCCTGAATCCGGCAAACAGTATTACCAGGATACCGACTGCCAGGAGCGGGAACCCGGCAAACATTATCCCCAAAAAAAGCGTTACCACCCCTGCTATTATGAGCAGGATACCTAATATAAGCATGGTCTATTCCTTTCTTATTCCTATAATAATGGAAATCATATGATTCTCCTGTAGATATTCTATCAAAAAGAAGTATTAAACACATTTAATTATTTTCTGCAAATAAGATAGTATATTATATAATATATTTAAAAGGATCTGGATTTACAGGATGGCCTGGATGGATGACCATTCCTCTTACCATAAAAATGATACTGAACACAGGCATGACAGTTTTGCCGAACTGTTTGAGTACCGGGATGTAGGCCGTAAAAGGCTTATCATCTCCCTTACCATAACCCTGGCGGTGATGCTGGTAGAGATAATAGGCGGGATACTCACCGGCAGCATAGCCCTTTTGAGCGACGCCGGGCATATGTTTACCCATAGCTTCGCCATTTCCATAAGCCTGATAGCTGCTTACATTGCCAGGAAGCCCCCCTGCCACCACCGCACTTTCGGCCTATACCGGGCAGAGATACTGGCCGCATTTATAAATGGGATAATGCTCCTGTTTGTGGTAGGGGTAATATTATATGAGGCTATACAAAGGATAATAAGGCCGGAGGAGATCGATGCCATACAGATGCTGGGGATAGCCCTTATCGGGCTGGCTGTAAATGTAGCCAGCATCCTGATACTTAAAAGCGGTTTTAAAAGCAGCCTGAACATAAGAAGCGTCTTCTACCACCTTCTGGGTGATGCTGCCTCTTCGGTTGGCATAGTAATAGCTGCAGTCATAATATTTTACACGGGCTTGAATATTCTGGACCCGGTCATCAGTATAGGTATCTCGGCCCTTATACTGATATGGGCAGTCAGTGTTTTAAGGGAATCCGGAAGAATACTTCTGGAGATGTCTCCCTCAGGTCTTGATACGGAAATAATAGAAGATGACCTTAAAAAGAAGTTTCCCATGATAAGAAGGATGGAAAAAGTCCACCTCTGGGCTATTACCACCGATATGCTGGTGTTTTCTGCCCATATTGCCCTGGATGAAGAAGGTGATAATGACTGCTGCACTACCCTTTTTACAGAAATAAACCATTATCTTTCCCATAAATATAATATAATAGAGACTACCATGCAGAGAATAGATAAGTGATGGAGGTTTGTATTGAGCGCAAAGTTCTTCCCCTATCTTCTTGCTTTGACCACCCTGGTATTCTGGGGCATCGCCCCCATATTCGGAAAACTGGGAGTGGCAAAAATAAGTCCCTATACGGCCCTGGCGCTGAGGAGTTTTGTAGTGGCCATCATAATGCTGTCTATAGTCCTTATCCGGGGAGATCTCAGGGACTTTGCCAGCCTGGATCTAAGAAGCGCTGTTTTTATAGGGCTGGAGGGTATCTTTGCTTCACTGATCGGCCATTTTGCCTTTTACTATGCCCTTAGATTGGGGGATGCCTCCAGGGTGGTGCCCATAGTATCAGCATATTCCCTTATCACTATCCTGGCGGCAGTAATATTCCTATCAGAGAAGATGACAATATATAAGGGTGCGGGAGCCCTGCTGATCATCGCCGGCGTGTTTTTACTAAGGTTCTAGAGTCTATGAGTATCATCAGAAAAAAGAACAGGAATCTTGCCATACCCGGCCTGATGTGGTTTCTGGTTTTTTTCCTTCTTCCCCTGTCGGTCATACTGATCTTCTCCATAACCGAGAAATCGCTTATATCCGGAGAACCGGTAAGGTTTACCCTGGATAATTTTATCCAGGTATTCCAGAAAAGACATTACCTTGTAATACTGCTAAGGTCGCTCAGGATCAGTTTTCTTACCACTGTCATATCCATACTGTTTTCATATCCGGTGGCATACTTTCTGGCAAAGAGGACAAGATTTGACAGGGCGCTCATAGTAATGCTGATGATCCCTTTCTGGATAAACTACCTCATAAGGACATTTGCCTGGAAGCTCATCCTTTCCGATAACGGTATACTGAACCAGCTGCTTATGGCATTAAATATAATCGATGAGCCCCTGAGGATCATGTATACCCAGACCTCGGTACTTCTGGGCCTTGTATATGCCTATACTCCCATGATGGTACTGCCGCTTTATGCTTCGCTTCTGCGCATAGACGACTCCCTTATCGAGGCTTCCCTTGATCTGGGCGCATCTAAGGCCAGGGCTTTCTTTGACATCACATTCCGCCTCAGCCTGACCGGTATATTTGCCGGGACCCTGCTGGTGTTTATCCCCGCACTGGGTTCTTTTGCCATACCGGCCATACTGGGTGGTACGGATTCGGTTATGATAGGAAATATGATAGAAAACCAGTTTAACCTGGTGGGCAACTGGAATGCGGGTTCTGCCTTCACTCTTTCCCTGGCAGTCCTCTCCATAGTTATGGTGCTTTTCTATTCAAAGATATTCGGGCTTGAATCTATTTATAAAAGCAGGGGGATATGATGAGACCGGGAAGATCCTTCGGGTTAAAGATATATACTGCTATTTTCTTCCTTTATATTTTTACCCCCCTTATAATCATATTTATCTTTGCCTTCAACCGGGGGGAAGGTTATGTGTTTCCCCTGCAGGGATTTACCTGGAACTGGTTTATAGAGTTCTTCCGGGACAGTTCGGCCCAGAGATCTATCGGCAACAGCCTGATGATCGCGCTTTCCTCGGCAACCATAGCTACTGTCCTGGCAGCTTTTCTTACCATAGGCCTGCTCAAGGGACGGTTTAAGAGGCCCCAGCTTTATATTACTTTCCTTATGCTTCCCGTACTTATGCCCAGCCTCACCATCGGCATAGCCGCCCTGGTATTTTTCCGGACCTTAAACTTTCCCTCAGGTATACCGGTAGTGATACTGGCGCATGTATCCATAAGCATGAGTTATGTCTTCCTTATAATGATGGCCAGGATCGAGAGTCTTTCAATCAGCCTCCAGGAGGCAGCCGTCGACCTGGGGGCCAGCTGGTCTTCCTCTATAAAAGACATAGTATTTCCCAACCTTATGCCGGCCATGGCAGCCGGCTGGCTTTTTGCATTCATGATCAGCTGGAATGAATTTATAGTGACATATTTCCTTATAGGCAATAGCTCCACCCTGCCCATATATATATTCTCACAGCTGAGGTTCGGTATATCTCCCAAGGTAAATGTGATCTCACTCCTGGTGACCCTGTTTACCCTTCTGGCAGTATCCATCCTGCTGTGGGCAAGAAGACTATACAGAAGGATGGGGAAAGATATATGAATTTTTCCTGATTTATTATTAAAATATGTAAATAATATAAAATGCTGGATGGAGGTGCGGATGAATGGCAGCAGAAACAGATGGGTGAATATAATATTTGTTATCATGGCGGCAGCAGCAGTCATGTCTGTCTCATTTCCTGGCTGCAGTACAGAAAAAGCAAAGGATGAGCTTACTGTATATGTATGGGAAGGGTATCTTCCGGAAACGGTAGCCGATATGTTTGAACAGGAGACAGGCATAACACTCAATGTAAACCTTATATCAGACAATGCTTCCATATTTACCCTTTTAAAGGGAGGCGGCAAAGCTGATGTGATCATGCCCACCCAGAACCAGGTCAACCGGTTCTATGAGGAAGGGCTGGCACTTGCCATGGACCTGGGTGAGATAGAGAACTATGAAAATGTCACAGGATCATTCAGGGGCCAGTCCTGGAGTATGTGGGACGGAAGCCAGATGGGTCAAGGGGATACTTATGCGATACCCTATGTTTTCGGTACCAGCGGTATAGTGGTAAATACCGGTAAATATGAAGGACCCACAGAAGGCATAGGCTGGGAAATACTATTTGATACCCAGTTAAAAGACAGGGTCTCTTCCAGGGACTCGGCCGAATCCATAATGATATGCATGGACCTTCTGGGAATACCCAGACAGGATCTGGTAGACGATATGGATGCCACACTGGAAAAAGTCAGGGATAAAGCCCTCCAGCTCAAGGAAAATGTACTTAAATTCTATAGTACCGGTGCCGAGCTCCTGGACATGATGGCAAATGAAGAGGTCTGGGTCAGCCATATATGGGACGGAGGGGCCAGGAAACTGGCTTCCGGAGATGATAAATTTGTATATATCCTGCCTTCCACGGGAGGCTTTGGATGGACGGATACATTTATGATACCGGCCGCCTCCGATAATCCTAAAGGTGCGCATATGTTTATTGATTTTATGCTGCAGCCTGAAATAGCAGCTATGGTGATATCTGAAGGCGGATATACCACTACTGTTAAAGGTTCCATCGACCTGGCTGAGGGTATAGATAAAGGACTTTATACTTTTAAAGATGAAGAGATGGCAAACCTGGTATGGCAAATAAACTTCCCCGAGGATGTCATAGCAGCCTATAATGATTTCTGGGAAGAATTATCAACTGTAAACTAATAAAGCCGGCTATATTTATCTTATGGAATATATTGTCGAAGTCAGTAATATCTCAAAGAATTACGGCAGGGTCAAAGCTATTGAAGATGTAAGCTTCAAAGTAAGGGAGGGGGAGTTCTATGCCCTTCTTGGTCCTTCAGGCTGCGGAAAGACTACAATACTCCGGATACTGGGAGGGTTCATGGAGCAGAATAACGGAAGAGTCCTTATAGACGGAAAGGACATGAAGGGCATACCCCCAAACCTGCGGAATACCAGCATGGTATTCCAGGACCTGGCCCTCTTCCCCCATATGGATGTCACCGAAAACATAATATACGGGCTCAAAAAGAAAAGGATGGGCCGGGATATCATCTCAGAAAGGCTGAAAAGGATAGCTGATATACTGGGTCTCAAAGGATTTGAGTCCAGGCACATATCCCAGCTTTCAGGCGGCCAGCAGCAGAGAGTGGCCCTGGCCCGGTCCCTGATACTGGAGCCCGAGATACTTCTCCTGGATGAGCCCCTGGCATCACTGGATAAAAAATTGAGGATAGCCATGCAGGATGAGCTCAAGAAAATACAGAGGAAGATAGGCACCACATTCCTTTATGTCACGCATGACCAGGGCGAGGCGCTTACCATGTCCGATACCATAACTGTAATGAATGAAGGAAAGATCGTGCAGACCGGAAGCCCGGACCATATATACGACCATCCGGATAATATATTTACGGCAGATTTTATCGGAGCAGGCAATTTCATACCGCTGAGGTCAGTAAAAAAAAGTAATGGTATTTTAGAGCTTACTGCGGAAAAAGGCAGGTCTTTCATATCTGCCTACAGCCTGCCCGGAAATGCCGGCACTAAAGATCCCGTATTCTTTATAAGGCCGGAAAAGATAAAGATGGGAGAGGCAAAAAAGGAGGGTGCCAATAACTTTTCCGGTAAGGTCATTTCTTCGATTTTTGAAGGACCGGACATCAGGCTGGAGATAGATTCTCCGGGACTTGGAAAAGTCTGGATGGAGATAAAAAATGACGGCAGTCCTTTTGATCATAAGACATCCGGCAACCTCCTATTCCACTGGAACTTCAAAGACGGCAAGGTCTTATTTGATCAGTGACCTGCTAAGAATCTTAAAGCCTGCAGCAGCATCTATTCTGAGATTATTTCTATATCATCAAATTTCCTGAAATGCTCATCGAAAGAAAAGACTTTGTTTGCCCGTTTTCTTAATAAATGACAATATATATAAGCATCTACAAAATTAACATTATGATCCCTGTATGCATCAAGTGACTTAAAGATTATCTGTTTATTCTCCATTATTATATTTTCTTTAAGCATTAATGCTTTGACCTTCTCATTGATCTCCTTTTTTGACAGCTCAAAAACTTTCTCCAGTACATAAACAAGCTCTGATACAACCATATCACAAACATAGAGTTTATATATTCCTGATTCCATTTTTTTAAAAAAGCCAAAAACCCTTTCTGCAAATTCTTTTGGCTCGCCAGTCAGGTATCGTATAAATATATTTGTGTCAGCATATACTGTACTATTCATCCATTACCTCTCTTGCGTGCTCGGTTTGAGCAATTGACTCTATTTCACTCCAGTTTTTCTTCCTGTATTTTTGAGGTATTCTTAATGAACCTTTTAAAGAATCAAAAGACTCAAGTCTTTCCATAACTATTAAATTATCCATGATTTTAACATCCAGGTTATCAGATTCCTTTAGCGACAGCCTGTCTCTTATTTCTTTCGGAATGGTAATTTGACCCTTTCTTGTTATCTTAGTCCTACTCATAATTATTTCCTTGTTTTATTGCCTTAGTAGTATTATATAACCTTAGTAAGAAATTGTAAATATTCTGCGGGGTATGGC
>CAYPXQ010000111.1:0-1979 GCA_964414685.1 uncultured Actinomycetota bacterium | reverse complement strand
GGTGATAAAAATAGTGCAGTATTAGAAAGTTCATGCTTTGGCATGGCGGGCAATGATACAGTCAAAGACCAGAAAGTATACAGAAGTATTATTTTCAATGAAAGGCTTAAGGCTGTTTTGAATACTTCCAGGACTATGATATGCAATGATTCAAGGATAGGGCTGGAGGCAGGAAGCTCAAGAGGAAACAGGATAATGGTAATATGCGGCACAGGTTCCAACTGCTTCGGCATCAACCAGGACGGGATGGAAGCAAAAGCCGGCGGCTGGGACTATATACTGGGTGATGAAGGAAGCGGGTACAGCATAGCCCTGAAAGCATTGAAAACCGTCATGAAGGCATATGATGGAAGGATAGAAAATACCATCCTCAAGAGGGAGATACTCGGCTATCTGGGCTTCAGGTCAGAGGTCGAGATAGTAGAGTGGATATATAAAAAAAATATCACAAAGGAAAAAATATCGGAGATCGCAGCCGTTGTATGCAGGGCAGCCCACCTGGGGGATATAGCAAGCAGAGATATTTTAGAGGAAGAAGCAAGAGAAATAGAAGCCATTATAACTGTTGTAGCTGAAAAACTTGGAATAAGCGATAGTGTCTTTGACCTGGTCCTGGTGGGGAGCGTGTTTAAATGCAGAAAATATTTTAAACAGGTCCTGTCTGATATTCTGAAAGAAAGATTTAAGAGTATAAATTTTAAGGATCTTACTGAAAAACCGGTACTGGGGGCAATAAAACTGGCAAGGTATAATACTGGCCCATCATCGGCAAGCTCGAAAAACGACAGATCCTGACACGACTGATAATGGAACCAGACTCAGCACTGCAAATGTTTCTTAAAAGCGGCTTCCTGAAACAGGAAGATATAACATCCATCTACAGAAAAGAAAAATTCTTCAGCAGGAAAAATGATGTATACAGGATAGAAGTCCAGTCAATGACAGGCGTTAAGAATTATGTACTCAAGAAGTACAAAGGTAGGGACAGGCGGTCCAGGATAAGAACCGAACTCTTCTTCTATGATCTTTTAGGCGGAAATGAGCTGAAAGTCCCCGGTATATATTATAGCGACAGGGAAGTAGTGGTAATGGAGTATATGGGCAGCCGGAACCTTCTGGACTATATTATCCAGGAAGAAAACTTTGCCAGAGATAAGGATATACCCGGCAGGAAGGATTATTTTGAGCAGCTTAAGCACCTTGCTGGGGCGATCAGGTATATTTATGGATTCAACAAAAGACTTAAAATGCTCACAGGAAAGTCCTATGTCCTGAACGACATGAACCACAGGAATTTCCTTCTTTACGGCGGAGAAGTATGCCGGGTGGATCTGGAGGAGTGCCGGGAGGGGATAGTGGAAGAAGACATGGGCAAATTTATTGCCTTTTTCCTTACCTATGATCCCCCTTTTACCGAATGGAAGAGATCAGCAGCTGATTCCATGAAAAGCTTCTGCAGGGATATCATTGATGCAGATATTTCCACTATCGACCGGGAGATAAAGAAAGAACTTGTAAGAATGGCCGCAAGAAGGAAATAGAGGCAGCAATAGGTCTTTTACCTGTAAAACCTCTGACATCCTTCAAATTGGCAGTTTTCTTATCAAATGCTAATATTAAGTTATGGAATTTTTAATCCTATTTTTTATTTTCAGCTTTTTCGGGGTAGGGATCGAAGTAATTTTTTCTTCCATACACGATTATATAAGGAAAAAAGATATCAGTCTTAAAGGCAGGTCCTATCTCTGGATGTTTCCGTTATACGGCATATGGGGCATTATTATCGGGCCCCTTTATGATCTTATTGGTTTCATGCCCTTTATCCTGAGAGGTTTTATTTATTTAGGAGCAATATTTATAGGAGAGCTGTCATATGGTTATCTCCTGAAACTGATCATAAAAAAGTGCCCATGGGAATATAGGGGGAAGCTGACTATAGGCGGAGTAGTCAGGTTGGCATATCTGCCCTTCTGGCTTGT
>CAYPXQ010000110.1:0-3033 GCA_964414685.1 uncultured Actinomycetota bacterium | reverse complement strand
AGCTATAAGTTCTGCAGAAATAATAGGTGCCGCATCTATATGGGGCGGATTGTCAGATGGTGAAGTTGTCTTAGACCTGGATTCCAGGATTAAAATAATCGATGTCTTAAGACAGGCAAACCCGGATCTTTTGATCACCCATTATCCAGGTGATTATCACTCAGACCATATCAATGTGAGCAAGCTCGTCTTTGAAGCTTCTTATCTGGCAAACCTGAGATTATGGAAGACAGAGTATCCTGCCACAGATAAGCTCCCTTATCTCTATTATATGGACACCCTGGCGGGGATCAATTTTGAACCAGGGGAATATGTGGATATTTCCGACACCATTGATACAAAGATCGAGATGATGATGAAAATGCAGTCCCAGCTGGGATGGCTCAAGGAAATGCATGACAGTGATGCGCCGGACTTCATCAAAGCAGTTGCAAAATTCAGGGGATTTCAGGCCGGTGTCCCTTATGCGGAAGCTTTTTCTCAGCAAAAGATGTATCCCCAGGGACTTACACGCAGGATACTTCCATAAAAACCAGTTCTTTACAATATTGATATTTAAAATGACCCGAGAGGAGACATCATGAAAAGCAAAATTGGAGTCGTCACTTCCAGCTATCCTAACTTCACAGGCATAGAGGCAATGGATGGGATATCAAAAGCAGGTTTTAAGTATATAGAGCTTGCATCAGCTCCGGCATTTTTTGAACATATGCCCAGGCCTGAAAAAAGCACCGATCAGAAAACAGTAGACGGCCTGCTTGATCTTTGTAAAAAATATGGGCTGGTCCTACAGACAATTGCAGGGCATACCAGGCTGATGAAGGAAGACTCGGTACAAAACTTCAAGGCTGTCCTGGATTTTGCCCATCTGGCAGGAGTCAGATTTGTGACCACTGATACCGGCGAGGTAAATAACGCAGCCGATGAGAAAAAGTTCTATGATGATGCGGCAGAACTTGCCGAACATGCAAAAGACAAAGACATCACAATATGTTTTGAGATGCATGGAAACTGGTGCAATAACGGGCGAAAAGGAGCAGAGATAATCAAGACCATAGACCATCCCAATATTAAGTTAAATTATGATACCGGTAATGTCATATTATACGGCGGTACAAGACCCGAAGAAGACCTGGAATATGCGCTGGGCCATATGGGCCACCTTCACCTTAAAGACCACGGGACCGGCAAGATAGGCGAATGGGACTTCCCTGCACTGGGAAATGGGGTACTGGATTTTGATAAAATATTTGACCTGCTAAAAGACTATACAGGCCCTTCCAGTGTCGAGGTCGAATTTGAAGGAAAAGAACATACCCTGGATGAAATAAATCAGGCCGTGAAGCAATCATTTGATTTTTTAAAAAGTTACGGCTATGTCTGATCTTATTATTTCATAAAATCACAGGCAAGGGAGGACTGATATGGTTAAGATAGCAATTTTAGGCGCCGGTTTTGTAGGCGATATACATGCAAATGCATATAGCCAGGTACAGGGAGCTGAAGTGGCTGCAGTCGTGGATAAGTCAGGGGAAAAAGGGAGAAAGCTGGCTGAATCAAGCGGTGCCGAGTATTATGGGGGCCTGGAGGAATTATTTGAGAGAGCTGATATAGATTGCGTAGATATCTGCGTTCCCACTTTTCTGCATCATGATATGGTGATGAAGATAGCGCCAAAAAACAAGCATATATTTTGTGAAAAGCCTCTTACCCTGACCCTGGAAGATGCTGATGAGATGGTCGAAGCAGTAAAAGACAGGGATATAATATCTATGGTTGGACATGAGATCAGGTTCTGGCCGGAATATGTCAAAGCCAAAGAATACCTGGAGTCAGGCGTGCTGGGAAAACCGCTGCATATCTTCTGCCAGAGGCTGGCTTCATTTCCGGACTGGCATGATAAAAACTGGGGTTCTGATGAAAAATTAAGCGGGGGCGCAGCCCTGGACCTTCACATCCATGACCTCGATTATATGCTGTGGCTTTTCGGCAAACCCGCACTGGTCAAGGCGCAGGGAGTATATAATCCAGATATAATCAAACACGGAGGCCTGGTACATATTGACACCTCTGTTGAATTCGAGAACGGGGTAACCGGCTTTGCCGAAGGCGGATGGGCTTTCAGGGGATCCTTTCCTTTTACCATGGCATTAAGGATATTATGCGAGAAAGGCACTATTGAATGGATATTCAGGGCAGGAAAAAATATAGAGGAAAGGTCACAAAAATCAAACCTTACGGTATTTAAAAATGATGGGTCGACAGAGACCCTGGATGTAGAGCAAAAAGATGCATTCCTGGCCGAGCTCTCCTATTTCGTAGACTGCATCGAGAATAACAGGCAGGTTGAAAATGCCACGTTTGAAGACGGCAGGAATGCAGTAGAACTGGCACTGGCCGCCATAAGGTCTGCCAAGGAAAAGACAGTAATAAATTTTTGAACTGATCCGGCATCAAGGACTATTTATGGATCTCTTATAATCCTGCAAGAGCGTTTTACCTGGCTTTTCTGGATGGGAGGAGCGCTGATCCTGGCCGGAATAATGATCACTAATAAGACTTCGTCAGCCAGGAGTATTAAATAATGAATTTACGGTCGGGACGAATATAATTTATTTTTACCATATTTTCTAATATAATAGTTTATCCTTTAATTGTTATTTATGGAGAAAATTGAAAGAAAGAGATATTGTAAAACTTGCACACCAGTATTATAAAAAGGGCAAAAGGCTGGTAGCGCCGCTGCTGGGCTTTCCGGGAGTTGAGCTGACAGGCAGCAATATAAAGCTGGCCCAGCAAAACTTCGGAGAGCATTATAAAGTCATAAAAGCAGTGGTCAACCGTTTTAAGCCCGATATAATCTTTCCGCTCATGGATCTATCGGTAGAGGCAAATGCCCTGGGAAGATACACTATATTTCCCCAGGAGGATTCTGCCACAGTTCCAAAAAGGCAATTCTTTTTAGAAGAGATAAGCAAATTGAAAGAGGTCAATATATCCTATGACAGCAGGGTCCTGAGCTATGTAGAGACA
>CAYPXQ010000109.1:0-19280 GCA_964414685.1 uncultured Actinomycetota bacterium | reverse complement strand
CGATATAATAATATGCAGGAGTGAGGTAGCCCTGGATGAGGGCCTTAAGTCCAAGATAAGCCTTTTTTGCGATATAGACAAGGAAGACACCATAGAGGCACTTGATGCCGAGCATCTTTACGAGATACCGCTAATGCTGCAGAAAGAAAACCTGGACATAAGGGTTATAAGAAAACTGGGATTAAAGGTAAGAAGGTCTGATCTTGAGAGCTGGAAAGACCTGGTAAAGAGGATAAATAATCTTAAAGGGAAGGTAAGTATCGGTATCGTAGGGAAGTATACCGACCTGAAGGATGCCTATATCAGTATTGTGGAATCACTCAATCATGGAGGATATTATCACGGCAGGAAAGTGGATATAGTCCTGATCAATTCTGAAGAACTTGATAAATGCAGGGAAAAGCCGGGACTCCTGGAAAGAGTCGACGGCATACTGGTGCCCTATGGTTTCGGGCAGCGGGGAATAAGCGGAAAAATAAATGCAGTGAGATATGCCAGGGAAAATAATATACCTTTCCTGGGTATATGCCTGGGACTTCAGTGCGCGGTAATAGAATTTGCCCGGAATGTACTGGGCCTTAAGGATGCAAACAGTTCGGAATTCGACTCCGACAGCAAAGATCCCATCATAGACCTGATGCTGGAACAAAAAGATATCAGGGAAAAGGGCGGTACCATGAGGCTGGGCAGCTACAAATGCCGTCTGACAAAAGGTTCCCTGGCCCATTCTGCCTACGGCAGGATAGATATAGAGGAAAGGCACAGGCACAGGTTTGAATTTAATAACAGATACAGGGACGTGATGGAACAGGCAGGGATGAAGGTCACAGGCGTAAATCCGGAAAAAGACCTGGTAGAGATAGTGGAACTGGAAGGTCATCCGTGGTTTGTGGCCGTACAGTTTCATCCTGAATTCAAGTCCAGGCCCGATGATCCCCATCCCCTGTTCAGGGATTTTGTAAGCGCCTCCATAAAGAAATCTGATAATAAGAAACAATAGAAGGGAGCAGTATAAAGGGATATACTAAAATATTGATCTTTTTTGCTTCCCTGTTTTTGGCTGTCATAATTTTTTTTATGCCCCTGGGAGCATATATCCTGAATTTTGGCTTTTATGACAGACTCTACAGGGAAAATGGCGTTTACCAGGCCCTTGATGCTGAGGATGTAAAGACAATGACCTTCAGGGTCTATGATTTTTTCCTCTACCGGGGAGAACTTGAGGGACAGGTAAGGTCTGCCGACCCGGCCATCAGCTATGCTGCCAGCTTTACCGGCGACGAGATAAGCCATATGAAGGATGTGCGGGACCTAATCAGGAATATATTTATAATATACGGAGGGGCTGCGGTGCTGCTGGCAGTATCCCTGTTCCTGGCATTGTTTACCGCCAGGGGTCATAGCCTCAAAAAGACAGGCCTAATATTTATATGGTCATCTTCTGCAGTCCTGTCCATATTTACAGTCCTTTTTATACTTGGTACTAATTTCTATTCATTATTCGACAATTTTCACCTGGTGTTTTTCCCCCAGGGAAATTATATGTTTTCTGAAGGGGCGCTGCTTATTTCCATGTTTCCATTCGGCTTCTTTTACCATTTCTTCATCAGGCTGGCAGCAGGCTCTTCAATAACGGCAGCAGTTATCTTGATTTTGGGGATAATATTTACCGTGACAGGATACAGAAAGGGCAGGTTAGCAAATTAAAAAAGACCTCATAGACAATAAACGCCTTACAGATCTCTTTATACTGCTTGCCAGCATAAAGAGTCCTTCGGGAGATGAAAAGGAGATCGTGGAAACGGTAAGCGGGATGCTGGATAGACTTGGCATAGAGGCAGAGGTCGACGATACCGGCAAAGATTACGGTTCCAATACCGGCAATATAACTGCATTCATGAAAGGCACGGCATGTGACGGAAGGCAGCCCATTTTCCTGGGCGCACATCTTGATACTGTCAGGGTAGACGGCGAGATAGAGCCTGTGATAGAGAACGGTATCATAAAAAACAAATATGACTATATACTGGGAGGGGATGACAAAGTCGCAGCAGCTGCCATTATGGAAGCACTAAGGACCATAAAAGAAAATAGTATTCCCACAGGGGATATCTATATCATATTTACCATATCTGAGGAGATCGGCGTGGTTGGGGCAAAATATGTAGATCCCGGGAGGATAAAGGCAAGGTATGGATTTGTCTTTGATGCTCATGGCGATATAGGGACAATATATAACCAGGCTCCGTATCAGGATTCGATCGATGCCCGGTTTACCGGCAGGGCTGCCCATGCGGGCATTGAACCGGAAAAAGGGATAAATTCCATTAAAGCTGCCGCTGCCGCCGTTTCCATGATAGAATCAGGCAGAATAGACAGTGAGACCACCTGTAATATAGGAAAGATATCCGGCGGACAGGCAAGGAATATAGTTCCGGAAAAGACAGGGATAATGCTGGAGGCAAGGAGCCTGGACCCGGGTAAACTAACAAAGATAACCGGTAAAATAGTTAATGCCCTTAAGCAGGCTTCCAGGGATACCGGTACCGCGCTTGATTATAAGCTATACCGGGAATATGAAGGGTTCAAGATAGACATAGACGAGCCGCCCCTGAAAGCTGCTTTTAAAGCACTGAAGAACCTGGGCCTGGAGCCGGTCATAACATCATCCGGGGGCGGTAGCGACATAAACATCTTTAATTCCAGGGGCAAAAGGGCTGTTAACCTGAGTTCCGGAATGGAAAATGTGCACACAAGCAGCGAGTATGTGAAGCTGGAGCAGCTGTATCTGCTGGCAAGGCTGGTGCTTGAGATATGTACACAGATCATAAGGTAGACATAGGAACCACATTGAATAAGAGACTGTCTGAAGAAAAAATAGGATCAAAAAAACTTTTTCAGGGAGAGATACTGGGGCTTTATCTTGACCGGGTAAGGCTTCCTAATGGAAAGACCGCAGCCAGGGAAATGGTATCACATCCGGGAGCAGTGGGTATCATACCGGTAACCGGAGATAATAATATATTGATGGTAAGGCAGTACCGTTATCCGGTTGGCGAAATAACCATTGAGATACCGGCAGGAAAGTTAGATAAAAATGAATCACCTGAAAAATGCGCCAGGAGGGAGATGGCCGAGGAAGTCGGTGCCTCCGGCGGCAGCCTAAAGCTTTTATCATCATTTTATACCACTCCCGGCTTTAGTGACGAAGTACTGCATCTATATCTGGCAACAGGATTCAGTATCTCAGCCAATAACCTTGACCAGGATGAATTTCTTGACATAATAAGTATGGGACTGGATGAAGCCTGTGACTGTATAAAGGAAGGCAGGATAAAAGATTCCAAGACTATTATAGCCATACTTATGGCCAAAGACCTCTTTGATGATGGAAATTGAAGATCAAAGCCGAATGTATAAGCTTGACAGGCATATCGGGGAATATATAGAATATCTCAGGTTTGAAAAACTTTTACTTCATAACACTATTATCTCATACCAGCGGGACCTGGCCAAATTCAGGGATTACCTGGAAAAGAGACCGGATATGGACTATAAGAACATGTCAAAGGCCGGGATGCTGGATTTCCTTAAATCCCTTTATAGAGGCCAGGATGGAGCCTCGGTATCCAGGAATCTTTCGGCCCTGAGGGGTTTTTACCGCTTCCTTATAAGGCAAAAAGCAATAATGGAAAATCCCTGGTCTTCTGTCAGGAATCCCAGGACTGCAAAAAAGGTTTTAGATATACTGGATGTGGGTGAAATAGAGACATTCCTGGAAAGCATCCCCACCAGTACACCCGCTGATCTACGGGACAGGGCAATGTTTGAGATCCTTTACGGCTGCGGACTCAGAGCCAGTGAGTTGACCGGCCTGAGACTGGGAGACCTGGACCGTGACCAGATGGTACTGAGGTTTATAGGTAAAGGCGACAAAGAGAGGCTGGTTCCGGTAGGAGACACAGCCCTTCATTTCCTGGACCGGTACCTGTCTTCAGGCAGGGGAAAGCTGGAAAAGGAGATAAAGACTGACTGTATGTTCCTGAATTCCAGGGGAAGCGGCCTGTCCAGGAAAGGATTCTGGAAAATAATGAAGAAATATGCAAAAAGGTCAGGTTTGGAAAAAAACATATACCCCCATATGTTCCGGCATAGTTTTGCCACTCATCTTCTCCAGAGGGGAGCAGATCTTATTACAGTCCAGAAATTGCTGGGCCACAGCAGTATATCTACCACCGAGATATATACCAGCCTGAGCCGGGAATACCTTAAAGATTCATATTTCAGGTTTCATCCCAGGGAAGACAGCGGCATATCCATAGATAAGTAAAAATGAAAGTATATGCAAATAAGTATTATTCTGGTAAGGTATAAAATCATCAAAGAACCGGTTAACAGATAAGTTCCTACAGGATAAAAAAAGGATACACATGATCAATATAGGACAACAGATAGCGGATTTTTTTATATCTATTATCACCTGGCTTCCAGGCCTGGCTATAGGAGTGATACTGCATGAATATGCCCATGGGTATATCGCCTTAAAGAGCGGAGACCCGACTGCCAAAAATTATGGAAGGCTGACAGTCAATCCTGTGGCCCATATTGACCTATTTGGAAGTATCCTGCTGCCGGTATTGCTGATACTGCTGAATTCCAGCATTATCTTCGGTTATGCCAAACCTGTCCCCATTAATCCCGGATATTTCAATGATTACAGGAAGGGGATGAGATATACGTCCCTGGCCGGACCAGTGACCAACCTTCTGGTGGCTTTTGCTGCCGGACTTGTGTACGGACTATTTTTCTGGCTGGTCTTCAGGTTCTCAGGAGGTTTTTACGATACCTCAACTGTGGGATTCCAGGTCTTTAACATCTTAAACCAGCTGCTGCAGAATACCATCTATATAAATATATTCCTGGCCATATTCAATTTCCTTCCCATACCGCCTTTGGACGGCTCCAAGATACTGGCATCTTTTTTGCCGGACAATGTCATGTACCGGTTTCTTGCCATAGGCAGGTTCGGCTTTCTATTCATATTCATATTTCTTTTCCTGGGAGGGAGGATATTCTGGACGGTGATCTCTCCTGTATTTAATTTCCTGTACAATATGGCTACATGGTGGCAGTTTTTGATGAATTAAGCCCTGGATGTTTAAAAAAGCTGCTCTCTGATATATTATATTTAAAAATTGTATTATAAACCCAGGCTGCAATAGATGGGAGAAAAAATGGCAAAAAAAATGCTGACCGGGTTCAGGCCCACCGGAAAACTCCACCTCGGACATCTTCACGGAAATATAAAAAATATGATAGAAAACCAGGAGAAATATGAAAATTTCTTTTTTCTGGTAGACTGGCATGCATTATCTACCGAATACCAGGATCCCGGCAATATAAAAAGAAACCTTATGGAATGTGCAACTGACCTTATAGCGCTGGGCATAGATCCTGAGATAACCCATCTATACAGGCAGTCCGATATTCCTGCAATACCCGAGCTTACTCTTTACCTGTCCATGATCACACCATTATCATGGCTGGAAAGGTGTCCCACCTACAAAGAGCAGATAAAGGAGCTGAAAGCAAAAGACCTGTCTACCCTGGGATTCTTCTCCTATCCGGTGCTTATGGCTGCAGATATCCTTATAGTAAACTCGGATATAATACCCGTGGGCGAAGACCAGCTGCCGCATCTGGAAATAACCAGGGAGATAGCGCGCAGGTTCAATCATATTTACGGAGAGTATTTCTCGGAACCCCAGGCATTGCTTTCACGCAGCCGCAGGGTGCCGGGCACTGACGGGAGGAAGATGTCAAAAAGCTACGGCAATGCCATCTTCCTGTCAGACGACAGGAATACGGTCAGGAAAAAAGTCAGGCAGATGATAACTGATCCTGAAAGGATAAGGAAAACTGATCCCGGGCATCCCGAAGTATGCAATGTTTTTGAGTTTTACGGGATATACTGTCCTGGCAATATCCAGGAGATAGAAGGCAGGTGCCGCAGGGGAGAGATCGGCTGCACAGCCTGCAAAGATGAGATAGCAGGGATGATATCTGATTCCCTGGAACCATTCCAGGAAAAAAGGCAGAAGCTTTTGAAGGACAAGAAGCTTATCCATGACATACTTGAGAAGGGGAGCAGCTCAGTTAACCGCATCGCTTCTTCAGTGATATCGGATGTCAGAAAAAGGATGGGAATAGATTGATGGTGCCGGATCCCGGAAGGACAACATATACCATAAGATATGAGGATATATTTGATGGTCCCATAGAACTTCTGCTGGAACTAATCCGCAAAAAAAAGATAGACATATTTGACATCAGACTTAGTTATATAATAAACGGTTTTGCTGATCATATAAGAAAAAAAGGTGAAGTACTGCTGGAGACTATATCTGGTTTTGTCTATTTTTCATCCATACTGCTGGAGATAAAATCGCAGTCCCTCTTGCCTTCCCGCAAAAAACAGGAGGAAGAAAGCGGGCTGGATGCAGATATCCTGAAGCGGAGGGAGGAAGAATACAGGATATATAATAAAGTCTCAAATTATTTTAGCAGCAGGATACAGGAAGGGGCATTGCTCCTGGTAAGGGAAGCCCCCATGGAAAAAAACCTTATAGACATCCTGCCGGATTTTATGGAAAGACTTGACCCCATACAGCTGTGGGTGACAGCAGGAAGGCTTTTTGCCAGGACCGGTCTTGACCTGGATATTTCCAATGCATATAATCACCGGTCGACCATAAATATATTTGACGAGATGGAGCGCATAAAATCTGTTTTGAGTCAGCGCCGGGAGATAACTTTCAGGGAATTATCATCAGTGCATGTACAGGTGATAGACCTTATAATAAGCTTTCTTTCACTGCTGGAATTGTATAAGAACGAAGAGGTTGAGATATTACAATTTGAAAGTTTTGGAAATATAATAATAAGGTCCAGATGACAGATAATAAAGAAAAAGAACAGCCGGGAAATAATGCCGTTCAGATGGCGTTTTTAGGTCCCGGATGGGTGAGGACATGCATTGAAGGCATACTCTTCATATCAGAGGAGCCGGTAAAAGCCAGGTTATTGTCCCAGACACTGGGTATCAGTGAAAAAGAGGCCAAACAGGCGCTTGAACAACTTGCAGATGAATGTATAGAACAAAACCGGGGTTTTGTAGTAAGAAGGGTCAGCGGAGGTTACAGGTTCTATTCCAATCCCGCCATAAATGAAGTCCTTCGGGGATTTGTAAAGACCAATATAAGGGCCCATCTTTCACAGGCAGCCCTTGAGACACTGGCCATTGCCGCCTACAGGCAGCCGGTCACCAGGACACAGATCGCCGAGATAAGGGGAGTAAGGACGGACAGCGTGGTCCTGACCCTGGTGGACAGGGGTCTTTTGAAAGATGCCGGCAAATTGAAGGAGCCTGGCAGTCCGGTATTATACAGGACCACAGACAGGTTTCTGGAGCTTCTGGGGATAAACAGCCTGAAAGAACTGACTCCCCTTGCAGATTTTAAGGAAGATGAAGAACAAAGACAGGATTAGGATATCCCGTTTTCTTGCAGATTGCGGGGCAGGCTCCAGGCGAAAATGCGGGGAAATGGTAAAAGAGGGAAGGGTCTCTGTAAATAATACGGTCATAAGAGACCTTTCTTTTAGTGTGGGTACAAACGATACAGTCAGGCTGGACGGTAAAAAAGCAGAGCCTGATGAGAAACTGGTACTGGCGCTCAATAAACCGCCCGGATACCTTTCAACCGCCAGGGATGATTTTGAGAGGAGGACGGTAATGGGCCTGGCAGGAATTACCGGCAAAAGGCTTTATCCCGCGGGCAGGCTCGACCTGGATTCGCGGGGCCTCATCATACTTTCAAATGACGGCGATCTCGTATACAGGATAACACATCCCAGATTCAATATACCCAAGACCTATGAAGTGGTGCTGGACAGGCGTCTTTCAGATGAAGGCTATAGAATCATAGACCAGGGTGTGCTAATAGATGATAAAGTCTTTAAACCGGACAGCATGCATAAGAATAAAAAGTCAGCTGACAGTTTTCCCCTGACCGTGAGGATACACGAAGGACGAAAGAGGATCATAAGAAGAGCTTTTCAAAAAATAGGATATAATGTAGTAGACCTTAAAAGGACCATGATAGGCAATTACAGGCTGGGCAACCTGCCTGAAGGCCAATACCGGGTCCTTGATAAAGAAAGCATAGACAGGCTCATTATGAAAAAATAGATGAAGGATAACAAAAACATGAAGAAAACCGCAGCGGTCATCCTGCTTTCTATAATAACGGCGGTCATCACTGCCGGCTGCTCCCCGGCGGTTGCCGAAACTGCAGATCACGGCACTTTTACCGGTGTACCCTTTAATGCAAAGGTGAGCAGCATTCCTGTCTCAGGACAGGCTATCGATGTGGATATAGCCGGAAATTATGCCTATTTGACCAATGACCTGGGAGTCCTGTACATAATAGACATAAGCGACAGGGAAAGACCCCGTATAACCGGGAAATGCCGTGATATTGATTCTGCCAATATTGTCATGGTCGAAGATGATATTGCTTATGTCTCCTATACCGAATGGATTGCCGGCGAAGATGATTATTATACAGAATGCGGCTTTAAGATAGTGGACATATCCGACAAGGAAAGACCGGAAGTCATTGGCAACTATATATCAGGCCGGGAAGAAAAAAAAACAGTGTTCGGATTATATATAGATAATGATTTTGCCTATCTTAATACCAGCAACTACGATGGTCAGTCAGAGATAAATACGCTTGAGATCGTAAATATCAGTAAAAAAGACTCCCCGGTATTATCAGGCATGCTTGAACTTAAGGGCTCTCCTGCCAATATCATAGTAGACGGTGATACTGCCTATATAAGTGCCAATAATTATGATTATGATGCCGGTCAGTATACTGATGACAGCCAGCTCATAATAGTCGATATAAGTGACAGGACCAAACCTGCTATGGCCGGTTTTCTTACGGTGCCTGCAAATTCCTGGGGCATCTACCATAAGGACGGCCTTATATTCCTTTCCAGCCATTATTCCGATGGTGGACAATACAGCAGGAGTATGATCCAGCTGGTCGATGTATCGGGTGAGTCTCCGGCCCTGAGGGGCAGTATTTCCATACCCGGAGGCGCCTGGGAGCTGGATATGGCAGGGGGGTTCCTTTATGTTTCCGACCTTACAGGCGGCATCTATACAATTGATGTAAATGATCCCGATAGACCTTTTGTTGCCGGAAGGTTAAATACCTCCGGGACATCTTATGATATAACCCTCATGGGAAACTATGGGTATATAGCGGATGGATTTGAGGGGCTGGTAATAATGAGCCTTTCCGATGAGGAGGAAGATGCTGTCTATGAACCCGCGAGAAAAAATAATGAAAACCTGCCCCCCCGGGCAGTGCTTGATATTTTCGGGGATATGGCAGGTGAATATTATCCCAGAGGTACACCGGTAATACTGAGCGCCGTCAATTCATTCGACCCGGAAAATGAAGAGATATCATACAGCTGGTACATATCAGGCGAGATGATAGCGGACGAAAAGATAACCGATATCAATTTTAACGATCCAGGTCTTTATGAGGTGACCCTGGTTGTCTCCGACGGAGAGTTATCGGATACAGCTGCCGAAAAAATATCTGTAGCTGATATTAACGAACCCATTGAACAGGTAAAAACTCATTTATTTGATATAGAGATCGAGTATATACTGGATAACCAGGGCCAGCTTCCCCTGACTGACATCGAATGCCTGATGAGGGTGCCTTTAAGTTATGAACCATACCAGGTCATAAATGATATAACTACCAGCTTCCCTGTATCTGATGAGATATATGATAACCATAAAAACAAATTACTGAGATTTATTATAGAAGATGAGCTTGCCCCCGGAAAACAGGTCTCGGTACTTGCTTCTTTCCAGGTCACAGCAAATGAATTCGACTATGGCCTCATAGACCGGGAGATCAGCTATGATGAAGATGACGATGATCTCTACTACTATACACGCGATGATATTTATATAGATTCAGACAGTCCCCTTATTAAGAATAAAGCAGCAAAGCTGGCCGGGAAAGAAAAAGACCCCGTGGCGATCGCCGGGAAATTATATGATTTTGTGGCCAGGAGTCTTTATTATGACTACCAGAGGGCTGAAAATGCCGAATATGAGTTTTTAAGCGCTTCAGAGATCCTGGAAGCAGGCAAAGGAGTCTGTTCAGACTATTCCATTCTTTACACGGCATTGCTGAGAGCTGCCGGGATACCCGCCAGGCTGGCAGCCGGGATACCGGTATATACCATATTATACGAAAAGGAAAGAGAGATAGATATCGGTCATGCCTGGGTGGAGATAAAGTTTCCCGGCTATGGGTGGGTACCTGTAGATATAACTACTGAAGAGGATTACTGGACCAGCAATTACTTTCTTGATATAGTCACTGAAAGGGGTCCGGGATATATATATGAACACTCCACCATGGACTGGAGCAGCTACTATTATGATGGTTTTGATTATGCCAGTGAGGGTGAAGGCATATCCCCGGCAGAGCAGAGCTTTATCTTCCGGGTAAAGGGTCTTGAACTGGCAGATATAGAGAAGGACTGATATGAGTGAGGCCGATAAAGGCAGGATCATGACTGCAGCTTTTTCTCTGGCTGTTTCCGTAGTGCTGGTGGCCATAAAAATACTGGTCGCCTATTTTTCCAACAGTATAGGAGTCTTCTCGGAAGCACTGAATAACAGCCTGGACCTGGTAACAGTCCTTATTGCATTCATGGCTGTCCGCATAGCAGTAAAACCGCCGGACAGCGACCATACTTACGGCCATGGAAAATATGAGAACCTTTCTGCCGCCATCGAACTTGCCATAATCTCAATATTGTCGGTCTATATAATCTACAGGTCAATAGACAGGATCATTTCCAGGGATTTCCAGATCAATCTGAATAATTATATCTTCGCTGTCCTGGCGTTCTCTATTGTCCTGAACCTTGCCAGGGTCTTTATCCTGGGAAAGGCTGCCAGAAAATACCGGTCCTCTGTATTTGAAGCAGAATTCTTAAACTATATGAGTGACATTGCCAGTTCTATTATCGTGATCCTGGGTCTTGTATTCGTACAGACAGGATTCCCCCTTGCCGATCCCATAGCATCCATAATAGTGGCAGTTATAGTGCTGGTATTCTCGCTCAGGCTTTCCATTAAAGTATTGCGGAGCCTGCTGGATTATATACCGGCAGAAGTAACATCAAAGATAAGAAAAGCACTTGGTTCAATCGACGATATAAAAAAAGTAAATGAACTGAGGATACATGAAGTAGGAAATACCAAGTTCATAAATATAGAAGCCGCAATTGACAAAAACATATATCTATCCCGTGCGGAGAAAGTAAAAAAGCAGGCAAGGGATGCAATTGAAAAGCTCTTTCCCGGCTCCAGGACCATACTTGAACTCAAAACAGAATTATCCCGGGACAATGTGACCTCCAGGGTAAAGGAGATCGTACTGGATAATCATGATATAGAAGACATACATAATATCTCTATCTATGATATAGGGGACAGGATAGACATCTCCCTGCATATCATTATGAAGGACCACCTCAGGCTGTCACAGACCGAGGTAGTTACCAGGTATCTGGAAGAAGAAATAAAACAGAATATACCGGAACTCAGGAGTATATATATCCATATTGAGGACAATAAGGTAAGGCAGGCCTTTATAGATATTACATCTGAGTCAAAAGAACTTATCAGCAAGACAAAGAAGGTGATATCGGAATATATCGACCCCGATACATGCCACAACTTTACCATATTAAAATGCAGCAATAAATACAGTATAGCCTTTCACTGCCGGTTGAACCAGGAACTAAAGATAGACCAGGCGCATGGGATAATAACATCAGTGGAAGGACTTATAAGGGAGAGCATAAGCAATATAGGTGATCTGTCTATTCATGTAGAGCCATCCCAGCAGGACACTCGATTTGACTAATCCTTTTATAAATCTTAATATTTTATTAGATATATCATGAAAAATGACGATAAGATACTTATACCCACGACTATAATAATATTTGGCGCTACAGGGGACCTGGTCCGTAAAAAGATAATAAGGTCACTTTTTCGTCTTTACAGCCTGGGGTACCTGCCCCAGGAATTCAGCCTGATCGGGGTATCCAGGAGGGATTATTCCGACCAGGTATTCAGGGAATTCCTGATGGAAAATGCTTTTGATGGTACTGACGGCCGTCACAGCAAGGAAGAGATAACAGGTTTTTTAGAAAAAGTATCATATTTCAAGGGGGATCTTAAGGACGGGACCCTGTACCGGGAACTCAAGCGTTCACTGGAACAAAAAAGCAGCCCGGGCATATGCGACAATAAGCTTTTTTACCTGGCTGTACCTCCGGGACTCTATTCGGGGATACTGGACAATATATCAGGATCAAGACTGGCAGTTTCCTGCAGTCCCCGGACAGGCTGGACCAGGATACTGGTGGAAAAACCTTTCGGAAATGACATATCCACTGCCCGGAAGCTGGATAATATGCTGGGCAAGCTTTTCAGGGAGGAGCAGGTATTCCGCATCGACCATTATCTGGCCAAGGATACTATACAGAATATATTGTTCTTCAGGTTTTCCAATATTCTTTTTGAACCGGCATGGAACAGAAGCTATATAAAGAAAGTAGAGATAAAACTCCTGGAGGATATGGATGTGGGGACGCGGGGCTCTTTTTATGATTCTATAGGTGCTCTCCGGGATGTGGGCCAGAATCATATGCTCCAGATGCTGGCCCTGGTAGCTATGGAAAACCCCAGATCACAGTCTGCAGATGCCATAAGGAGAAAAAGACTGGATGTCTTAAAGTCCATAATCCCTGTAGATGATCCCGGCAAGATCGCTAAGACAGTTTTGAGGGGTCAGTACAGGGGATACAGGGATGCCGGGGATGTGGCCGGCGATTCCATGACTGAGACATATTTCAAGATTAGGGTAAACCTGGCCGGCAAGAGATGGGCCGGCGTACCTTTTTTTATGGAAAGCGGAAAAGCACTCAAAGAGAAGAAAACGGAGATAATTATATATTTCCGTAAACCCCGCTACTGCCTCTGTGCACCGGAACACAGCCGGTATGAATATAGCAACATATTAAACCTTAAGATATTTCCCCTGGAAGGCATACTGCTCAGGTTCCAGGCAAAGAAACCCGGCCTCAGCGATAAGCTGGAGGCAAGGGACCTTGAATTCGATTACCGCCGCCGGGACAGTCAGGAAACGGGAGAATATGACAGGGTTATGCTGGACTGCATGAAAGGTGACCAGACCCTTTTTTCCAGCACGGATGAAATAAGAAAGGCATGGGACTATATCACTCCCATAATCGAGAACTGGGATCAGAGCAGGCTCCGCTTCTATGATAAAGGCAGCAGCGGACCCAGATGGAAAAAATAATAGAAAGGCAGGGAAGATGAAAAAGACCGAAGACCTGAGAGATATCTGCAGGCTTATAAGGTACTATATCCTGGAATCCACTACAGAAGCAGGTTCCGGCCATCCCTCATCATCACTTTCTGCAGTGGAACTTATGGCGGTATTGTTTTTTAAGGGCTTCTTCAGGTTCCGGACGGATGACCCCGGCTATGATAATAATGACCGCCTTATATTCTCAAAGGGCCATGCGTCACCTTTGCTGTATGCGCTCTGGGCTGCAGCAGGTGGATTAGACAGTGAG
The DNA here is from genome assembly GCA_964414685.1 of uncultured Actinomycetota bacterium. Classification (GTDB taxonomy): domain Bacteria; phylum Actinomycetota; class Humimicrobiia; order Humimicrobiales; family Humimicrobiaceae; genus M55B120. The sequence goes on along the minus strand of CAYPXQ010000109.1, from coordinate 5,495 downwards.
GACCTCAGGGGATTGAGGGATTTTGACAGCGTACTGGAGGGTCATCCCACCCCCAGGTTCAAATATACTGAAGCCGCCACCGGGTCCCTGGGACAGGGTCTGTCAATAGGTCTGGGCATGGCCCTGGCAGCCAAAAAGCTTGACGGGCTCTCCTATAATACTTTTGTCCTGCTGGGAGACAGCGAGATGGCAGAAGGTTCCCAGTGGGAAGCCATACAGCTTGCCGTTCACTACGGCCTGGACAACCTGGTGGGCATAATCGATGTCAACCGGCTGGGCCAGAGGGGTCAGACCATGTATGGAACTGATATCTCAGCTTATGCAGAAAGAATATCAGCATTTGGCTGGGAGACTATTCCTGTCTCTGACGGACATGACCTGGATGAGGTAGAAGCGGCTTATAGCCGGGCCATGAATAGCCTGGATAAGCCAGCCATGATCATAGCTTCTACAAAAAAGGGCAAAGGTGTAAGCATTATGGAAGACAGGGAAGGATGGCACGGAAAAGCCCTTGACAGGGAACAATATGAGCAGGCGGTAAAGGAATTAGGCGATATAAATAAAGACCTTGAATTTAAGCTTGAGCTGCCGGTCAAGAAGGAAGCTGGAGCGGGCAAGCCGGCAGCTTTGGATACTTCCGCAGCCTATTCCCCCGGAGAAAATGTATCTACCAGAAGAGCTTACGGCGATTCCCTGGCCAGACTGGCAGATTCCCATCCGGGCATAGTTATCCTGGATGCTGAAGTGAGTAATTCCACCTATTCGGATGCTGTCAAAGAGGATCATGGGGAGCGTTTTTTTGAGATGTATGTGGCAGAACAGAATATGGTTGGTGCAGCCCTGGGTATGTCGCTCAGGGGGAAGATACCTTTTGTATCCACTTTTGCCGCTTTCTTCACCAGGGCTTTTGACCAGATAAGGATGAGCCAGTATTCCGGGACAAATATAAAATTCTGCGGCTCGCATTCCGGTGTTTCCATAGGCGCTGACGGCTCTTCCCAGATGGGCCTTGAAGATATTTCCATGTTCAGGTCCCTGTTGGATTGCGTGGTATTCTATCCATCGGATGCAGTATCAACTGAAGCAGCAGTCAGGCTGGCTGCCGCCCATAAAGGCAATGTATACATAAGGACAACCAGGATGGATACACCGGTCATATATGAAAATATGGATGGTCTTGATGTGGGGACCAGCCGGATTATCAGGGAGAGCGGCCGGGACTGTCTGGCAGTCATTGCCGGCGGCATCACGCTTTACGAGGCTTTGAAGGCTTATGAAGAGCTTCTGGATGAGGGAATATCAATAAAGATAGTGGATATATTCTGCATTAAACCTATAGATTCGGGGCTGCTAAAAAAGGTCTCATTCACTGTAGATGCCCTTATAACCGTAGAAGACCACTACGGTTCCGGGGGCATGGGCGAAGCAGTTTCCGGCATAGAAGGCCTGGCGTGCCCTGTTTACCGGATGGCAGTTGGTAAGATACCCAGAAGCGGAAAACCGGAGGAATTATTGGAATATGAAGAAATATCCAAAAAGGCTATAATTAAAAAGATAAAGAATATTATAAAAAATAAAGGATAGGTGATAAAGATCAAGATTTTCATAGACTCAAGCATGATACAGGAGATCAGGAGAGCAAAGGATTTCGGTCTTCTTGACGGAGTTACTACAAACCCATCACTTATAAAAAAAGCAGTTGAAGACATAAAGACTGGCGGCGGGGATGTAAATATCGGTGAATATATACGGGATATCCTGAAAGCGGCAGAGGGGCTGCCGGTGAGCCTTGAAGTCATAGGTACCACATATGATGAAATGGTGGAGGAGGGAATAAGGCTTTTTAAGATGTTCAATCCGGTTGCCAGGAATGTCTATATAAAAATACCCGTAAATCCTTCTACTGATAATAAGGATGGTAATGATTTTGACGGAATAAAGGCTATAAAATCCCTTTCTGATGAAAAGATCCCCATAAACTGCACCCTTATATTCACACCTGAACAGGCCTTGATGGCAGCAAAGGCCGGTGCCTCATTCGTTTCACCTTTTGTTGGGAGGATAGACGACTATATCAGGGCATCAAACTCTATTGAATTTGATAAACCTGATTATTTTCCTTTCAACGGGCTGGAAAAGGATGGAGGAATACTTGAAGATGAAGGAATAATCTCAGGCATAGACCTGGTGGCCCAGATAAGGGAGATATTTGATAATTATAATATAACCGACGCCAGGATCCTGGCAGCCAGCATCAGGAATCCCCGGCAGGCAAGAGAAGCAGCCCTGGCCGGAGCCGACATCGCCACCCTTCCATTCAGTGTCCTGGAAAAACTGCTTATACACAAAAAGACTGCTGAAGGGATGATCAGTTTTACCGGCGATGTGGTTCCGGAATACGAAGAATTATTCAGGGAATAGTGTTTCAGGTCTCATGGAGATTATCTATAGTCCTGATCTGGGATACCTTGACTGGAAAAGCGCCAGCCTTCTATGTGAAAAGTCAGAGGCACTATTAAGACAGAAAGAATATATCCTTTGGGCACTCCCCGGGGGGAGAAGCGTAACTGGAATATTCGATGTCCTTGCCAGGCAGGAAGACTTTGACTGGAGCAGGATCCATTTTTACCTGGCAGATGAAAGGCTGGTTCCCACTTATGATGAAAACAGCAATTTCAGGGTCATAAAGGAAAGACTCCTGGATCCTTTACTGGCAGTCAGGAAGATAAAACGGACCAATATCCATGCATTTAAACACAGTCCCGGATCTCCAGATTCGGGACTGGATGCATACAAAAAGGAACTGGTCAGGATGGGCAAGTATTTTGATATCATCCTGTTAAGCTCAGGCGAGGACGGGCATATTGCCGGGCTTTTCCCCGGTCACAGTACCATATATGATGATTCTGAATATTTTATCAGGACCTTTGATTCTCCAAAGTCTCCGCCAGAGAGGATGTCCAGCTCCAGAAGACTTGTGGCTGCCTCGGATACCATAATCCTGCTTTTCTATGGTGCAGAAAAAAAAGAGGCGTTCCGGAAGTTTATGGACCCGGACCAGACTGTCGCAGGATGTCCTGCCAGGCTTGCCCTGGAGGCAAAAAATACTTTTGTTCTTACAGACCAGAGATTAGCGAAAGGCAGATGATGAACCGTTTAAAAGATGAGACAAGTCCCTATCTCCTCCAGCATAGTAAAAATCCCGTAAACTGGATGCCCTGGGGCGATGAAGCTTTCAAGATCGCCCGGGATAAAGACCTCCCAGTATTTTTGTCCATCGGGTATTCGACCTGTCACTGGTGTCATGTAATGGAAAAGGAATCCTTCGAGGACCAGGAAGTAGCCGGACTCTTAAATAGATCCTTTATCTGCATCAAGGTAGACCGGGAAGAAAGACCGGATATTGATAAGCTATATATGGATATTGCCCAGCTAATGACGGGAAGTGGAGGCTGGCCTCTTTCGGTATTTATGACCCCGGGCAAGGAGCCTTTCTTTGCTGCTACTTATATCCCCAGGGAAGACCGTTTTGGACAGGCAGGGCTGCTAACTCTTTTACCAAGGATAGATGAGCTATGGAAAAATAAAAAAGCCGAGATCGCCCAATCCGCAGCTGCTATTATAAAAAGACTTTCTACTGTGGATAATGACACACCGGGGGACATCCCCGATTACAGCCTTATCCATAATGCATTTACCGGCTATGCAGGGGCATTTGACAGGCAGTATGGAGGATTTGGCAGCGCGCCCAAGTTTCCCGGCACCCATAATCTTTCTTTCCTGCTTCATTACTGGAAGAAAACAGGAAATGGCAAAGCGCTGGAGATGACTTCAAATACACTTGACCATATGAGATGGGGAGGTATTTGGGACCATGTGGGATATGGTTTTCACAGGTATTCCACTGACCGCGAATGGATAGTACCTCATTTTGAGAAAATGCTTTATGACCAGGCCGCCGCAGCTTTGACTTATCTCGATGCCTTCCAGGCTGCCGGGAGACAGTTTTACAGGGAAACTGTGAAAAATATCTTCGAATATGTGACGAGGGACCTGTCTTCAAAAGACGGAGGCTTCTACACTGCCGAGGATGCAGACAGCGAGGGGAGCGAAGGCAGATATTACTTATGGACAAAAAAAGAGATCGAGGGAAGCCTTGACCGGAAAGATGCTGCTTTTTTTATCAATACGTTCAATATCACCGGCAGCGGTAATTACAGCGATGAGATCAGTGGAAATCCTACCGGGCAAAATATACCTTATATGAAAAATTCTCTCAAATCTATTGCAGAACAGAATGATATGGATATTGTCAGCCTTAAGGAAAAAATGGGAAAGATAATCGCCAGGCTTTACGGGATAAGGAAAAACAGGATAAGGCCTTTCCGTGATGAAAAGATACTGACCGACTGGAATGCATTTATGGCTGCTGCTTTTGCCAGGGGAGGCAGGGTGCTGGGGGAGAAGGCTTATCTGGACAAAGCAGCGGAAACAGCTGATTTCCTCCTGCACCATATGACAGCACCGGACGGAAGGCTGTATCACAGCCGAAACCGGGGGGTGTCTTCCATAGATGCACACCTTGATGACTATGCTTTTATGATAATGGCATTGATAGAACTATACCAGTCTACTTATGACTACGGGTATATCAGGAAAGCACTTGAATATAACAAGATACTGGAAAGGTATTTCTGGGATGAAAAAAACGGCGGATATTATTTTACCTCTTCCGATAATAAAGACCTTATTATAAAGAAAAAGGAAAGTTATGACGGAGCAATACCATCAGGGAATTCTATTGCCCTGCTTAACCTTTTAAGAATGGGCAGGATAACCATGGACAGGGCGCTGGAAGAAAGGGCTGCCGAACTTATGCGCGCATTTTCCGGTACGGTCACGCAGAATCCCACCGCACACGGGCAATTCCTGATAGGCATAGACTTCATGGCGGGTGATTCATATGAAATAATACTGGTGGAAGGCAGCAATAAAGATACCATGGCGGAGATGCTGAAAACCCTGGAGCAGGATTTTATCCCCAATAAAGTGGTGATTGTCCGGGAAGACAGGAAGGATACCCCCGATTTTTTAAGAAACCTTAAACCTGTAGAGGGAATGACCACTGCCTATATATGCAGGGATTATTATTGCCGGCTACCTGTGACCAGTACAGCCGGGATGCAAAAAATCCTGAGGGGCGGTTAAACCCGGTTAAGTAAAAAATCCCGAGTTATCTTTCACCGTGGCTTCCGCTGTAGGTTACTAAAAATCTCGGGACTCTGCCAAAAGCTTTTCTCAGGGACTTTTCAGATTGTTAGCCAGGATCTGCTTCTTTTCAAAAGCAACCACGACTTTCACTGAAAGTTGCCTCCTGCTTAAGGCTGTTTTTTACATTATCAAAGATGATTTTTTATGTCAATAAGATAAAGAAAAAAAATGATATTATTGTTAAAAATGCATATTTTTTATATAGTTATAGATTATTTTTAAAA
>CAYPXQ010000108.1:0-2602 GCA_964414685.1 uncultured Actinomycetota bacterium | reverse complement strand
AGTGCCTCTGGCCCGGTTGGCAATATACCAGAGGTCCATGCGCGGGCAGAAAGGGATCCTGCCGGACTCCTCACCATTTATAACGGCAAGCATCCTTTGGTAATGATTCATAAAAACTTTCCGATTATATTATAATCTTATTGTAACTTGATTATAATTTAATAGAATAGCATAAATTTTGATATTTAAGTAAGGAAATACATAGGATCTTCGTATGGATAAAAAGAAGCTTAAAAGCCAGCGGCTGGGAGGCGGGCTGGGGGACCACCTGGGCCTATCATGGACCTGCGTATACTGCAGGCTGGTGGCAGAACAGCCGCTTCCCATAGATAAAGATGACAAAACGGTATTAAGGGAACTGGCAGCGGAAGTGGCAGAAATAGCATCAAGGCCTGAGCAGCTGCAGAAAAGACAACTCTGGAAGAAACACAATAGCCTGGAAGAGACAGCCCCCCTTACATTCTGCGATCCAGAACTTGCCTGGTATGAGTTGATACCTGCAACAGCTATAAAATGCCGGGGAAGACTTGCCCGTATATGGGAATTCAGGCTGAGGAAGGAAATATACTGGGCAGATATAATAAAAGATGACAGGGTCACATTGCCGGAATTTACAGTACAGAGGGTATTTAAAGAGACCTCGCGCGGTATAGAAAGGAAACTTAAGGGGGGAGGAAACGGCGGTTCCTATACATGGGATCCCGCCATTGGGGAACTTGCTGATCTGGAAAAACTCAGATTTCAAAAGATCGTAATGGATGAGGCTGGGACATCACAGCTTTATGATCTTGCCCGGGATGTCTTCGGCTCTATACTGGAAGTAAGGCTGGAAGGCTCTTACTGGTGGTCTTTCGGGATGACTTCAGACCTTATAATGCTGAGGGGATTTGAAAATATACTTATGGATATGTACGATAATCCCGGCCTGGTCCACAGGCTAATGGCATTTTTAAGGGATGAGAACATAAAGAAACTTGATTTTTTGGAAGAAAATAATTTACTATCACTGAACAACAGGGGAGATTTTGTAGGCACCGGAGGTTACGGCTGGACCGATGAGCTGCCTTCACCTGGATTTGACGGGGAACATGTAAGGACTATGGACATGTGGGGATATTCTGAAAGCCAGGAGACTACAAATGTATCGCCTGATTTCTTCAGGGAATTTGTTTTTCCATACCAGAAAAGCATACTGGAAAGGTTCGGCCTTAATATATATGGATGCTGCGAACCCCTGGATAAAAGGCTTGATATTGTGAAGTTGATACCGCGCCTGAGAAGGGTCACCGTATCTCCCTGGTCCGATCCCGTGTTCATGGCAGAGGCAATGGGGAAAGACTATGTATACTGCCGCAAGATCAATCCGGCTTATATGTCCATGCCTGTAATGGATGAGGAAAGCGCACGACGGGAGTTAAGGGAGACCTTTATGGCTGCAAAAAAGCATGGCTGCCCTGTGGAGGTGATGCTCAGGGATGTGCTTACCTTTTCCTTCAATCCTGATAATGCCGCCGGCTGGGTAAGGATTGCCAGGGAAGAGGCGGGCAGGATATATGGGTGAAGATAATTCCCCATTCAGCCAGTAATCTCTGCAAAAGCATTGCCTTTTCTTAAGGGGTGCCACATATGATCGCCCCTGACACGTATAAGCGATATCTCTGCGCCTTTATCTCTATACTTAAAGGACACTGTAATGGAATACCCGGACTCGATCCAGCGCGCGCTCAGGCTGAAAGTATCTTCGCCGGTCCATACGCCATCCAGCAGGACCTTATCTATGAAAGTCTCTTCAAGATTGTAGCTGTTAAGCCTTCTTACGCCGTCCAACCCCACATCCAGGGCAAACTCCCTTTCACCCTCCTGAAACCTCAATCTGCAGGCATCAGGCCGGTCAAAGTCAAATACAAACCAGTCAATACCGGTGTCTTCCGGCAGCGGCTGCGGTTTTTCAAAATTGCGGACCTGCATAAGCGCCCTGGACTGCCTGCGTATCATAAAAGTGCCCTTTTTTATCTTATATCTTTTGCCGCTTATTCTTGAAGCCATTTCCGGCAGCGGACGCGATACTGGATTGGGAAGAGACAGGGTAGACATCCTCCATGACAGCCGGCTGCTGGCTTTGGCGTCTTCAGGAAGTTTATTCTTTTTAACCGCAGGAAATAGTATATTGATTATATCACCAATGGCTTCATAATAATGCTGGGCTGATTTTATCTTAAATCTGGTGCTGTCCGGACCTACATCTTCGGAGCTGATATGTATGCCGGACTGGTAAAATACTACGGCCATATCCAGGTCTGGTACCGCTATAGCAGCCTGGCCAAGCAGGCCGGAACCGTGATAAGCTCCCTTCTGAGAATCCATATGTATCTGGAAACCGTATCCATATCCCTGGTTATCGATCTGCTTCGTGGTTGCCTGCTCTACATAGTCCCGGGCAAGTATCCTTTCACCCTCCCAGACGCCCCCGTCAAGGTAAAGCTTCATAAGCCTTAAGGAGTCCTCGGTGGTGGCAAAAAGCCCCCCTTCTGCCAGGACATTTCCGTCAGGCAATAGACACCATTTCAAATTATCCGTATTTATGCCTATCTTATCAAACAAT
>CAYPXQ010000107.1:0-6364 GCA_964414685.1 uncultured Actinomycetota bacterium | reverse complement strand
TCTTTACAATTAGTCTTGGGCAGTTTCTTGAATATCTCTAAACCGCTTAATGCCATACCTATCTCTCCTTATCTAATAATATGTCTAAACATTTATGGTTCACATCATGGGCTCCATCTCAAGGACCGGATGGTTTACCTTCTGCATGAATTCCAGGACCTGCTCCTCGTTCTCCGCGTCTTCTTCGGTGGCGATCTTATCCAGAAAACCTTCAAGCCCCAGCTCTTCTATCCTATCCTCCAGTAGATCCCTTATCTCTTCCTTCAGGGACTTAGGCATCCATACCAGCCTCTCAAGTCCGCCGTCTGCTTTTATGAACTTCTTGGAACCTATAAAAAATTTACTTATACCTATAAAACCCGGGGTCTGTATTCCTCCGCCCACCATTCCTGCCATGGTAGAGAACTTCATACCGCTGGGAGTCATCCCAGAATGCTCGCGGTTTACCGCCATTACGCCATTGGTGGAGGGAAGTATGGTGACTATTACCTCGAAACAGCCGCAGGAAGTCATGGGGTCTACCATCATGGAATAAGCTGAGAAAGACTCCAGCGACTGGTTTGAAGCCTTGAACACGAAATCATTGACCCCTTTCCAGATACCCATCTTCTCGTCTATGGTCTCGCCTTTCTTTATGGGCTGGTTTGGCCCGGCGGGGTTTATCTCAAATGATGCCTTGCAGTCAAGCCAGTTATAGGCTCCGCAGAGTCCTGGCCTTTCCGGCGATACGGCGCAGACATGGTTGGGAGCAAATGACTGGCACAGAGTGCAGGAATAGAAAGTATCAACGGACTCATCGGTAAGTGTCTTCAGCCTTTCGTCCCTGGTCCTGAATGCCTCTTTTGCCCTTTCCTTAAGCGATGCTACGTCTTCCGGGTTGGTATATATCTTTATCTGTATCTTGTCCATTATATTGCCGAAATCCGAATGCATCTTGGCATGCAGTATGGTCCCCAGGTGTCTTATCTTAAAACCTGCCTTTACCGCATCCTTGGAAAACCTCACCCAGATGATATCCCTCTGTCCCATATGGAATATCCCGGTGGCATAGTTTATGAAATAGTGGAACTGCCTTTCCATCACCGGCTCAAAATCATCCTGCATCTTCCTGCCTGATACAAGTGCCTCTATTCCCAGCGGAAGCACGTCGCCCTCCTTTATGTCATCGATATCAGGGCCGAAAACTTCCACTTTCCCGTCTTCTACTTCAGAGGCATCTGCAGAATGCAAAAATTCCACTGCTTCGCTTTTATTGCCTCCGAATTCTACAAATGTATCTTCCTTTCTTACTCTTTCACCCTCAAAGGCGGCACCGAATGCCACCGGGATGTCTACCTTGTCCACAGTTATCTTGAGTCCCCTGACCTCGATGGCCTTGGTGACCATCTCTTCTGCCGGGACATTTGCAACCACATGTTCATATGTGCACACGCCCCTGGGAAGTATCTCGGGTATATTGGTGTCGGCAATTACCGGGAAACCATAATTAATGGCACCGGCAGCATTGGCATACTTTAGCTCGTCTACTTCGCCCAGCGCCAGCACGAAAGCGAATACCCTGTTCTTATTGTACAGCAGCATCCTCCTGTAATCGCCGCCCTGGACGCCTCCGAATGAGAGGGCGGCCCTGGCAGCAAATCCCAGTGCATATATGGTGGCAGTTATATCCTTACCGAAAGGCACCAGCCTGGTATCCCAGCCCAGTTCCACGCCCTCCTGCTCCAGCTGTTCCGACATGGATGTACCGTTGGTCTCCCCGGCCATGAACACATATATGTTCTTTTCCTGGAGCTCCCTGGCTATCTTTACGGCAGTCTTACTGTCTTTGGCAGCACCTACGCAGGCTGCAAAGCCGGGCGCTGTACCGTCTACAAACTCAATACCCCTCTCCCTGATGATGACATCAGTAGCTGCTCCCAGCCATATTCCATCTACCGGGTCGGGACCGTCTATATATTTTATCCCCTCTATGATCTCTTCTGCCCACAGGGTGGCGACACCGGCATCCAGCGTTCCTCCCAGGTATGGCAGCCACAGCTTCTCCGAAGGTACCTGGGGAAGCAGCTTCCTGGCCTCTTCCAGTACCTCGCCGCAGTCAGAAAGCTTCTCAACTTTGATGCCGGTCATGCTGTAGATGATGGGAAGGAAATAACCGGTGTCGGGAAACTCTATGACCTGGTCCCCGCCGTTTTTCTCAATACTGTCAGCAAGCATCTTCTCTGCCCGCTCTACTATCTTGTATGCTCCTTTTATAGCGCTGGTTGCAATGATCCTAGACATCTTTCAACGACCTCCTTGCGTCCATATCCAGTAAAACCCTTTCCTTGATCGTATCGATCTTTAAGGCTTTTCTCTTTTCCTGGATAACAGTAATGACTTTTTCCAATAATTCATCAATATCGGCTATATATTCAAGCTGTCCTCCATATTTTTCCTGCCATCCCCTGGTCATTATGTCCTTTACTTCACTGCTTGATTCAACAGGGATAGGCTCCCCGCTGAAAGCAACATAAGTGCCGGAGGCGGCTACATAGGTCCCGATAGAAAGCGCCTTCTCGCTCATCCATTCAGGAGCGATGCCGGCAATGGGGAGGTCGCTTATATCATCTCCCAGTCCCCCTTCCCGGACCATATCGGATACTACCGTAAGGATCCTGGAATTATCCACACATGAGCCCAGATGCAGCACCGGGGGTATTCCCACTGCCTCGCAGATGGACTTTAAGCCTTCACCTGCATATTCCATAGCCTCTGATTCCATCAGGCCGCATTTGGCGGTTGACAGGGCGCTGCACCCCGTCTGCACTACCAGGTAATCCCTTTTTATGAATTCCCTGGTAAGGTAGTTGTGGTATTTATCGTGGGTACACCTGGCATTATTGCATCCCACAATACCAACTACCCCCTGTATCCTTCCGTCTATGATGGCATCGTTAAGAGGCCTGAAGGAAGACCTGAACCTTCCTCCCAGCATGTACTTTATATATTCCCGGGAGAAACCTGCCACAAGGTCTGACTTTATATCAGGTATGCAAACCTCCTTGGCCCGGTTGGGATAATTATCCGCAGCCATCTTTATTATCTCTTTGGCCAGCTTGAGCCCGTTATCTTCTTCAAACTGCATATGAAGCGCGCCGGGTATCTTGCACTTGGGAGAGGAGGTTATGAGCTTGGTGTGGTATTTCCCGGATATCTCCCCCAGTGACTGCATGATGCACTGCACATCGACCACCATAGCTTCCACCGCCCTGGTCATTATTGCCAGCTCCTGGGAAAGGAAGTTCCCTATGGGCGCCACTCCCTGCCTCATAAGCACTTCATTGGCAGTACAGCAGATACCCACCACATTTATGCCTTTGGCTCCCTTGGAACGGGCATATTCCACCATCTCTTCATTATCGGCGAGGGTGGCAATTATTTCTGATAATGTGGGTTCATGGCCGTGGATTATTATATTTACTTCATCTTCGGCCAGCATACCCAGATTGGTCTTGGCCTGGTTGGGCTTAGGGGTAGAGAACAGGATATCGCTGATCTCAGTGGCTAAAAGCGAACCTCCCCAGCCGTCACCCAGAGCGCACCTGACTGCCTGGTCCAGTATATGCTCTGCATCCTGGTCTACTCCCATATGGGTCCTGTGCATCACTTCTACGATCTCGCGGTCCACTCCCCTGGGAGCGACTTTATGTTTTCTCCATTTCTCCTGCCTTTTTTCGGGAGCTATTTTTATGGTATCTAGTTCTCCCGTCTGCTGTCCGAAAAGGCTTAGCGCCTTTTCCGATACCGCAACACCTATCTCACTTATTTCCTTACCTTCGGTCTCTATGCCCAGTACTCCGGCAAACTCCTTAAGTTTCTCCGGGTCCTTTATCCTTACTCCTTCAGCCTTGTCCTGCGCGGCAAGACCAAGAAGATGGGCCAGGTCCCTTCCATGGTCGGAATGGGCTGAAGCTCCGGCAGCTATGGCCCGGGCCAGGTTCCTGGCGGCTATGGTACCCATAGTGGCGCCGCAAAGACCTGTCTTTCCTTCCGTTACCCTGCAGGGACCCATGGAACAGTTCTTGCAGCATATGCCTGATTTTCCTGAACCGATGGGACATGCCTTCATCGATTCTGAGCGGTCGAATACCGTAGAAAGCTCCGGATCCAGGTCTTTTAGCATCTGGCACACGGCAGCATCCGACGATATTTCTTCCGGTTTTCTCTTTTTCTTTTCCTTCGCCATTTTATTGATACACCATCCTTTAATGATCTGAGATCAGAGTAATTCATCTATTGCTTTTTTAATAAGTTCTACAGCTTTGGGATGCCTCATGACCAGGATATTAGAACCGGAGATAAGCAGGCTCATACATGATACTGCTTCCCAGTTTATACCCCTGGCTTCCTGGTCTCCCCATTCAGGAGTGCTCTCCTCGGATTCCTTTGCTTCCTTTACCTTCCATATCTCCGGCGCTATGTCGTTTATAATAGGCATCTGGGTCATCTTGTCATCCTGCAGGAGCGCAGCTATCTTAAGCCTTTCCATGGCAGAATGGCAGTATTCCAATCCGTATCCCAGTCCCGAGCTTGCCGGGTCCATGGCTATCCTGTCCGGAGGCAGCCCCAGCTGTGTGAGCAGTATGTTCAGCTGCTTGGCTATATTTACATCAAGCTGGTTAAGTGAAGTGACGCTGTTATTATATCCCATGGCAGCTGCAGCTATGGTCTTGTAATTATCTTCCTCTGCCCAGCCCATCAGTATATTGCTGTCAGCATTCTTCTCGGATACTTTTTTCATGACTTCAGCTATCTTTTCTATAGGCCCGGTCCCGTATATGACCAGGGGTTTGGATATTGCCTGCCGGAGTTCCGCTGTCATGGCTGCAGCATCATCAGGGCTCATATCCTCGCCGTCCGGAGCTATCCTGGTAAGCTTGAGGCATATGGCGTCAGCTCCGTATTCATCTATGTTTTTCTTTGCCCACTTTACAGGATCATCCATTACGTCTTCAAAATATCTGGCTACCGTCTCCGGCCATCCTTCCGGCCTGGCGTCATAGACTTCCATAGCAACTATGGGCCTGTTCGGATTATCACCCTCGAAAGTGTAGAAAGGTAAAGCAGTCTCACCTCCTACCAGCACCTGGAAATCCCCGGTACCCAACTTTAAGGTATTGATCTTTCCGCTGTAAGTGTTTTTTGGGATTTGGAAGCTCAAAATTTCCCCCCTTGTATTTGTTATTTTTTACAAATGACCATTCACCCTTTTAAAGTAAAAGCTGTCTAAGTAATCCTAGATATTCTACCATTTTTAATAGAAAACTTCAGTCAATTACTTTAGTTTTATTGCCGAATAAAAGTGATGCTCCCATACTGCTTCAAATTGTGCTTTTTTCTTGTGAACATCTGTGCATCACATGGACAATTTTTTATATTATATATAAAGTAATATTATTTACAAGTTTTAGTTGCATTCCTGATACCGCATTTTATTGCATATGGTACACATAATAGTGCGGGGGGCCAATGCAGGACAAAATATTGATGTCCTCACAGAGCCAGCCTGTATATTTTTTCCACGTCGGATCTATTGAGCGTCTTGAACCTCCCGATGGGACCGAACCGCTGGGTCTTTTCTGCCATCTCCTCAATACCTTCCATGCCCTCACCGATGTCCTTAAACCTGGTGGGAAGCCCCAGGCTTTTGCTGAAAGCAGCGAGTCTTTCTATGCCTTCCAGTATAATACTTTCCCTGTCTTTGCTGCCTGCATCCATATCGAATATCCTGAGTGCAAACTTTTGGAATATATCCATGTCCTCCCGGTAGACATACTTCATCCAGGCCGGGAATAATATTGCCAGGGCTGCCCCGTGGATGATCCCGTTATATGTGCTCAGCTCATGGGCAAGCTTATGGGTGGCCCAGTCCCCCATCCTGCCGGTATCCAGCAGATTGTTATGGGCTATGGTGCCGGCCCACATAAGCTCTGCCCTGGGATCATAGTCCCGGGGATGTTCCAGGGCCAGGGAAGCATTGGCGATGACTGTCTTTATGACAGCTTCGCACAGCCTGTCTGTAAGGTCCACATTCTTTACCCTGGTAAAATACCTTTCCATCACATGAGATATTATATCCACAGCCCCGCTGGCAATCTGCTCCCCGGGCAAAGTAAATGTCAGTTCCGGGTTTATTATGGCAAATGCCGGATATATGAGCTCATTGTGATATCCCCATTTAAGCATGCCGTCTTCATTGGTTATGACTGCCACATCGCTGGACTCACTGCCTGCTGCCGGTATGGTAAGGACTGCTCCCACAGGCAGCGCCGACTCCGGCTTTGCCTTCTTCTCCACAAAGTCCCACATGCTCTCACCTTCATAA
>CAYPXQ010000106.1:0-5920 GCA_964414685.1 uncultured Actinomycetota bacterium | reverse complement strand
AAGGTCACGGGACAGTCGCCTGCAGGCGGAGAATATGCCGGCAGCGGTACTCAAATAATATTGACCATTGAGGATAAGGAAGATTCGGAAGGGCCTGCCGGGGATTGATCTTAACTGGCGGCATAATCTATTCCACTCCCCGGAAAAGATGCCCCCTGGAATAATCCCTGAACAGGTTTTCGTTTTTCAGGCTGTCTGCATATCCCCTGTATTCATCAATACGGCCCATAGCCAGCAGAGAGACTGCTTTCTTGTAGCTTCTTACCAGTCTGGCAGTTTCGGGCATATCCGTAAATATGCTGTCTATCACCAGGTCATTGATCCCTGTTTTCATTACCATGTCCAGGTCGAAGATAGTGCAGGTCTTTCTTGAGTTAAAGATATTTGTATTACCCCTTCCGTCATATTTTAATCCAAACCTGTACTTTTTCCTGTCCATCAAAAATGCCGGACTGCCTTCCGTATATTTAATCCTGTGCCTGGCGGTTACCACCTGAAAAAAACCATGGGCAAAAATAGAAAAGGCAATGTCATTTTTTAACTTCTGCCTCAGGGACCATATCATGTCCCTTATCTCATATCTGTCTATTTCAGGAGAAAATTCCCAGCCCCTTATGCCGGAAAAGAAGTCATAATAGAATAAAGCCGATAGCGTATTGGAGATATTGAGGAAACCCCCCAGAATAATATTACTGTCTTTCCCCTGTATTTCCTTCGATGATGCCAGGTATTGAAGCAGTCCTGCATTGGATACCCGCACCATCGTATCTTCCCTATCCAGGAATCCTTCCAGGCTTTCCGTTATTTTTTTCATATCCCGGTCATAGATTATTTCAGGAGTATCAAGTATTATTTTTCCCGTCAGCAGACTGCAGTCTTTCAGTATACCTGATATATGATGCTGCCGGCTCCGGTTAAAAATATTTTCCGCATCCCGGACCAAAATATTGTCTGCTCCCATATTTGCGGCATCCTTTATTTTATCTATATCATATATGCGCAGGGTAACAGTGGTAATCCCGGGACCCCCGCCCGGATTTTCTTTGCTGCTGGTGCCTGGCAGGTTTTCTTCCAGATATTTTTTGAGCCTTGCGCCTCCATGAATACCCTTTATTATATCCTTTTTTAGGGATTTCTGGGGCATTTCATACCTGTAAAGTGCTCCGGCTTCCTGGTCCAGCTTCATATCAAAATATTTAAAGACCCTGTCTTTGGGAGAATAGGCCTTATAGTCATCTATTTCCAGGACATGTTCATATCTTTTTCCGGCTGCCCGGCCGGATATTTTATCTATCTTCAGCCTCCTGCTGCCTTTTTTAGTCCATATCTCCAGTATGTCTTTCTTCCTTATAGGTATATCTCCCCATATCAGTATTGATGCTTTTTTATCTCCTTTACCCGGATAAACTTTTTTTATTCTTCCGGCTGGATTTCCGATGCTTCCGGACCTCTCAGAGTCGACTATATTATCCAGCCTTCCCTCATAGTAGCCCGTACCCAGTCTGCGTGAAAATATCTGTCTTATCTTCATAAGGTCGTCTTCTTCCACCCTGTAATCTCCGGGCCGGCTGTAATAAAGGTCAATATATTTCCTGTATATCCTGGTCACTATGGCTACATACTCGGGAGTTTTCATCCTGCCCTCGATTTTTAAGGCCCTGGCGCCGGCTTCGATTATCTGCGGCAGGATCTCCAGGGTGCACATGTCATTCTTGCTCAGCAGAAAAGAAGGGGCGCCGGTTCCGCTCCCGTTATGTGATACCAGTTCATATCTCATCCTGCATGGCTGTGTACATCTTCCCCTGTTTCCGCTCCTTCCGCCGGTAAAAGAGCTGAAATAGCATATCCCGGAGAAACCATAGCACTGGGATCCATGCCCGAACACTTCCAGTTTTATGTCTCTACCCGGTGAAAGGCCTCTTATCTCATCCAGGGTCATCTCTCGGGCCAATACCGCCCGGCTGAAGCCGGATGCTGCGGCAAAGTCTAGAGACCTGGAATTATGGATGTTCATCTGGGTGCTGGCATGCACAGGTACTCCCGGATAGAGCTCGGTTAGTATTTTTAAAAGCCCCATATCCTGGATTGTGATGCCGTCCATGCATATAGCAAGATAGTTATCAAGGAAGCTTAACAATGCCGGTATTTCCTCGTCCTTTATGATCGTATTAAGGGTGAGGTATATTTTTTTACCACTGGCATGTGACTTTTCTGCTGCCAGCCTCAGCTGGCCAAAGCTGAAATTGCCGGCATAAGCCCTGGCTCCGTATTTACTGTATCCAAGATATACTGCATCCGCGCCGGCATTCAGGGCGGCTGTCAGCTGGTCCGGCCCTCCGGCAGGACTGACCAGTTCGATTTTTTCCATGCTGCTGTCCATCTATGACGGCACCTGGCCTGTCTTTCTTTTATGCCTGTAAAAGCCGGGTCCGCATACAATGCCTATTCCCATTTCTTCCAGCATGTCGCAGTAAATGTTCAGGCCGATGGAATCACTGGCCATATGTCCGGTTATGACTGCATTCATATTGTCCTTTTTTAAAGCTTTCATATTGTCCTGGCTGTAATGCATGGATACAAGGGTATTTATACCTGCTTTTTTAAGAAGCGGGAATATAGACGGATCCGGATCTATGCCTCCGGTCATATCAACCATTATCTTTCCCGGGGCAGCCTTGCTGCTGCCGGCAATATAAGGACCGTCCCCGTTTGATGAAGCAGCCCTGCATTCAGGCAGGCCCCTGATAAATCCAATCATATCCCCTGTTGTCGAAAAGTCATTTTTATTTACAATGCCTTCAAAAAAAACCTGTACAATATTATCCAGGGGCGTATGCAGGCATATTACCGGGATATCCAGGAGACCGGCTGCACTGCCTGTCCTCAGGTGGTTTCCAGCCCTGATAGCTGACCCCTCCTCCCGCATCATCTTCTTATATATATTGTCAGCTTTTTTGGTATCCACGCCATGCCTTATCCAGTTATATTTCTGCAGTATGGCCATTTCTGCCAGCCTGTAATATCCCTCACCTGCAGGATGGTGCACTATGATGCCGCCTATTTTCTTGCCCTGCTTTTTTAATTCGTTTACTACAAGTATCTCTGGCACGCCTGCGTCTACCGCTATATAGACATCTTCTATTTGCCTTTCCCTGTCACCATGGATTATCATGCTGTCGGAATACCCCGAACTGTAAGAACCCGGAGCTTCAATATTCCTGATATCGTATGCATGCCCCATACTGATACCGGTGTCAAATATCTTTTTCCATTCCATCTTTCTGGTCCCTATTTCTCCAGTCATCATCTTGCAATGCCTGCATTATGCTTTCCAGGTCTGACGTCCTGCTTTGGAATGCTTTTATGTCCTTATCATAGGATTTTAAAAGGTCTTTTATCTTTTTTAGTCTGGCGGCGATATGTTTTTTAGAAGTCCCGCAGTCTACATCCCTGGCCTCAATACATGACTCTATACGGAGCTTATCAAATATATCATCACTGAAGAGAGGTGAGAATTTTTTCAGCTCCTCCAGGGATAGGTCCCCCGTATTTTCCCCCTTCTCTATGCATTGCCTTATGATCTTTCCGGTTATATTGTGCGAATTCCTGAAGCTCTCTCCTCTTTTGACCAGGTAATCAGCCATATCGGTTGCCTCGGGAAAACCGCTTTCCAGTTTTTTCCTTATGCTTTTCCTGTTAAAGCTTATCTTGCCCAGAATGGCGGTAAACATGGAGATGCTGCCTGCAGTCTCTCCTACAGCATCGAATAATATTTTTTTATCCTCCTGAAGATCCCGGTTATAAGTAGACGGCAGGGCTTTCAGCAGTATCATCAGCTGCACCAGGTTCCCTGTGACAATAGAGCTCTTTCCCCTGATGAGCTCCAGTATATCGGGATTCTTTTTCTGGGGCATTATGCTGCTTCCGGTACAGTATGATTCTTCTATGTCTATATAAGAAAACTCATCTGAATTGTATATTATAAGGTCTTCGCAGAACCGGGAAAGGTGCAGCATTATCATGCTGCAGGTGTATACCAGGTCTATTATGAAATCCCGGCTGCCTGCGATATCCATGCTATTGGCAGCAGTTTTCTTAAACTTCAGCAGTCCGGCCAGAAGATCCCGGTCTATGCTGTAGCCGCTGCCTGCGCATGCAGCTGCCCCCAGGGGCATCTCATCGCAGCTTTCAAAATCATATTTCAGCCTGCAGAAATCACGGGAAAATTTCTCAAAAAAAGACAGCAGATAATGGGCCAGCGATACGGGCTGGGCTTTCTGCAGGTGGGTGTATGCGGGAAAGGCTGTGTCTATCTCTTTATCAGCCGCTTCTGCCAATTTCGCCAGGAGCTGGAATATCTTGCCCAGTAGCACTACTATTATATCCTTGCAAAAAAGCTTCTCATCCAGGACTATCTGGTCATTCCTGCTCCTTCCGGTATGGATCTTGAGCGCCGGCTCCCCTATCAGCCGGTAGAGTTCATTTTCGACCAGGCTGTGTATGTCCTCATAACCCCCGGCTTCTATACTGCCATCCTCAAGCCCCTTCCTTACCTCTGCCAGGCCGGCAATAATTTTATTTAGTTCTTCAATATCAAGTATCCCGGCCTTTTCCAGGCTCATCACATATGCTGCAGTACCAGTTATGTCATGAACATAAAGACTCCTGTCTATACCGATGGAACAGGTAAAATCTTCCACCCGGCTGTCGGTGGTTTTATTTATCCTTCCTTCCCATATCTTCTTATTCATCGATCCTTCCTTTTCTTCCCAGTATTTCATATGGATATCCATACAGCCTGATAAAGCTTTCTGAATGTCCGGGATCAAATTTATCCCTGCGGTCATAAGTAGCCAGGTCCTCTATATATAGCGAATGCTCTGATCTTCTTCCTGTTATGCTGAATGCCTTATGCTCGAACTTTACCTTTATGGTCCCGGAAACATATTCCTGGCTCCGGTCGATAAAAGCCATCAGGCTTTCCTTCAGCGGTGTAAACCACAGCCCATAATATACCAGTTCAGCCAACTTCTCTTCTATTAGATACTTATAATGTGTCAACTCCCTGTCAAGGATAAGGGCTTCCAGCTGCCGGTGGGCTTCTATCAGGACCTCGGCGGCCGGAGATTCATATATCTCCCTGGATTTAATGCCTACCAGGCGGTTCTCTACCATATCGATCCTGCCTATCCCGAAGGCTCCTGCATCCTTATTTATGCTTTTGATTATGTCAAGCCCCTTCATCTTCCTGCCGTCTATGCCTGCGGGTATCCCCTGTTCGAAATCTATCTCCATATACTGGCTTTCCCCGGGTTCCCTGGTTATTTTAGTCCATTTATATATCTCCTCGGGGGGTTCATTCCATGGGTCCTCAAGCACACCGCATTCAATGCTTCTGCCCCAGAAATTCTCGTCTATGCTGTAGGGGCTCTTTTTAGTGACTGTTATTTTTATATTATTCTTATTTGCATATTCTATGGCATCTTCCCTTGACAGGTTCCACTCCCTCTGGGGGGCAATTATCTTAAGGTCTGGTTCCAGGCTCCTGATCCCCACATCAAACCTCACCTGGTCATTGCCTTTTCCGGTGCATCCATGGGCCACGGCTTTTGCCTTCTTTTCCCTTGCCAGCTCTACCAGCTTCTTGACTATAAGCGGTCTTGCCAGGGCTGTAGCCAGCGGATAATTCTTCTCATATTTTATATTTGCCTTTATGGAAGGATAAATAAAATCATAGATAAACTCATCTTTCCCATCGATTATGACCGCTTCGCAGGCGCCTGTATCAAGCGCCCTCTGATAGGCTTCCTCAAGATCGTCCGGCTGGCCGCAGTCTATAAGGGCTGCAACCACATCCATTCCGTAATTTTCCTTTATCCAGTTTATGGATATTGACGTATCCAGTCCTCCTGAATATGCC
>CAYPXQ010000105.1:0-3226 GCA_964414685.1 uncultured Actinomycetota bacterium | reverse complement strand
GATGGAGACAGGACTGCTCCCAGTCTCATGATGGTCCATTTAAGTCCGGAGACCCTTACCAGATGTTCGCACGCTACTTTGTGATGAGAGTAATTATCCGTAGGCTGTACATTTTCGGCAATATTCCTGGGAGGAGCCAGGTCCTGGGTCTTTCCGTATACAGATATTGAGGACGTAAAAACTATACCGGGTTTTGTCTGGGATTCCCGGGCTGCCTTAATCAGATTCCTGGTACCCTGTACATTTATTTCCCAGGCCCAGTCTGGTTTCTTTTCAGAAACAGGGGGGATAATAAAAGCCTGGTGTATTATTATATCGATTCCCGCTGCTGCAATTTTTACCTGGTCTTTATCAATTATATCTCCCCATAATATATCCATTTTTGCATCAGGGTGCGACCTTTTAAGGAGTCCGTGTATTTTCCTGTTTCTCTTATTGTCCAGCTCCAGGACCTTTACACTGTGGCCCATTTCCAGCAGGTTTTTCAGGGTATATACGCCCACATTGCCAAAAGCTCCAGTCAATAGTATCTGCAATTTTTCCTCCATATGAATAATAAGGCAATATGCCCTTTTTAAAGATTATATCCCGGCTACCTTAAAGAAAGCTTAAAGCTTAAGGCTTCCAGGGTTTTTGCATTTCTGCTGCCTGGATCCTCTCTATTATGGGAGGATGGGAGTAAAGTACTGCCCGTATAAGGGGATGGGGATCGACATTTGCCAGGTTGGCTTCTGCCAGGCCCTTCATGAGGTCTATCTGGGCTTCATAGCCTCCGGTTACCTCCAGTGCCAGCCGGTCAGCCTGCCTTTCAAAATGCCTGGAAAGAGCGTTCTGCAAGGGTGCGGACAGGAATGTTATAAATGATACCAGAAGTATTATTATAAAGATGGACCTGAGATCTCCCGTCAGGCCGGCACGCCTGAGAATAACGCTTAGCAAAAAAAGACCCAGAAATCCCGCAGATATACCTGCGGCTATGCTCTTTATTATATGCAAATACCTCCAGTGGGCTGCTTCATGAGCCACCACATTTATTATCTCCTCCCGGGAAAAATCATTCAAAAGGTTATCATAAAGTACTATGCGCTTGGTGCTCCCGAATCCGGTAAAATAGGCATTGGCTTTGACAGTCTTCCTGCTGGCATCGGCTACCAGTATATCGCTTACCTCAATGCCTGCTTTGCCGGTTACCTCAAGCAGATCCTGCCGCAGCTCCTGTTCTTCAAGCTTTTCAAAATTATAAAACATCGGATCTATCAGTACCGGAAAAAGGTACACCCCTATTATGATGAAGACTGCCATGACCGAAGCGGCAATAAGCCACCAGTTCCGGGGGATATATGCCATGAGGGCATACAGGCCGGTAAATGCTGCTGTCGAGATGATCATATCCATCGCCTTTTCTTTGGCAAAGTCGGAAAACCACATCCCCAGAGACTGATTGGAAAGGCCAAACTGGTGCTCGATGACATAACCCCGGTAAAAGCTGAGCGGAAGGATGATAATATTGAGCAGTATATAGAAAAGGGCTATATAGCCGGCGGCAATATATATGCGGACATGGCCGGTCCCGGAAAAGAATCTCCATACCGCCCACACTGCTGCCGCCATAAAAAGCCAGGTGGTGATTCTTACAGAGACTGAGATCATCATGCTTACCCGGTTATACCGGGCTGCCCTTGCCAGGAACCCGGAATCAAAATACTTCAGGGCGGCAGTATCTGCCGGAGGCCTGTATATAAGGGAGGATGCCAGCAGTATTATGAGGACAATGATAGACAGTGCCCCAGTTATTATAAGGAGCCAGGCCAGGCCCTGCCCTGATTCAAAATACTTTAATCGTAGACCCATGACCAATTACCTATTATTGATGTTATTATAATAGATTCTATTAGAATCAGGGGAAAATTAAAAATGGCAGTGATAATAGCAAAAGAATGTAGGCCCGGGCCTTTATCCGGTAAACTTATCCAATATCATATTGCCCCTTCGCCTGAGGAAAGTGTCCAGGACTTCCTTAAACCTCTCACATACAGCTTCCCTTCCTCCTGAGATAAGCAGCGAAGACAGCGGGCATCCTCCGCCGCAGATGGGGGCAAAGCTGCAGTTCCTGCATTTTTCCATATTCATGACGTCCCTGTTTCGCCATATGTCCATCTTTTTTTCTGACAGCTCGAGATCCGGAAAAAAATTCCCGATAGAAAGATCTTTATTCCCTATGGATTCGGGACAGGTGTATACCAGGCCGTCAGGACAGAATATGTATAATTCCAGCAGGTTGCTCTCACAGTTAAAAAACCGTGGTGAGACATTGGGAGCTCCGTTTAATATATCGATTATATGGCGTATGGGCTTGAAACTGTAAAAACCGAAAGCCTTTTCCAGTTCAGGATACCGGTCATAGACATCAAGGAGTTTATCAAGAAAGAGGTCTTCCGGTATGATGGGGGCTATATAATCCAGGGTTGTATGGTCGGTTACCAGCGATGGTTTGGTCCTGAAATTGGAGTGTCCCACCCAGTCTCTTTTCTTCATATATTCATATAGCTCAGAAAGATACTGTATATTTTCTGAATCGATATTCACCCTGGCATTAGTATTTATACCCGCATCCAGAAGTCCGCTTATGCTCTTAGATATCTGGCTAAAACTTCCCTTTCCCGAGGAGGTCTTCCTCCTTTTGTCATGGATGCCTTCCGGACCGTCAATGGTTATCTGCAGCATCTCAATATTATCCCTTACCGGTTCAAGGATATCTATGAAATCGCCTGCAAATACACCATTGGTGACAATTGTTACCTTTGCCCCGTTTGCAGCTGCAAATCCCAGGATCTTTGCCACTGAATTTTTGTTCCTGGGAAGTAAAGGTTCACCGCCAAAAAGCTCTACCGCAGATATTTTCCTGTCAATCCTGCCGGATACCGCTTTGATGGATTCCAATGCACTTTCAAGCATATTTTCATCCATATCCCGGCTGGGATTTTCAGGAAGGTCCTTTTCAAAACAATAGGTGCATCTAAGATTGCATGTATAAGTGGGACATATTACATATTTTACCGGCCTTTGGCCAGCTTTCTTCTGGTAATTTCTAAAAAGCTTCTCAAACAACCGGTCTTCTTCAAGAGGGTCTTTATAGAAGTACCCTCTCTCTATAAGGTCAGAGAGAGGGCTGAGATCTCCTCTGCTGGAATCTCCACCGAGCAAATCTTCCCATATCCCTGTCTCT
>CAYPXQ010000104.1:0-7924 GCA_964414685.1 uncultured Actinomycetota bacterium | reverse complement strand
CGCCGCAGATGCTATTTCAAGGATGCTTGAAGGTGAAAGCCTTGATGATATCGAGAAAGATATAAAGGAAAAAGAAGAAAACACCATAAAGCTTAAGCCTGAGGAAGTCTTTACTGAAAAGCAGTTAAAGACATTCCAGAGAGCGAAAAGGGCGGTCCCCGAAAAAGTAAGTCCGGAAGAAAGAATCAAGAATTTTGACGAGATAGTGAAGCCGTTTGAAGAGCCGCAGGCAAAGGCTGAGGCTGAAAGGTGTTTGAACTGCGGAGTATGTTCGGAATGCCATGAATGCATAAAGGCATGTGAGGCAAATTGCATCGATTATGACCAGAAAGAAGAGATAATCACGCTGGAGGCCGGCGCCATCATAGCCGCAACCGGTTTTGAGGAATATGATCCTGAAAGCTATGGCGAATATGGGGGCGGCCAGCTGGAAGATGTGATCACCGGCCTTAAGTATGAAAGGCTTATGTGCGCTTCAGGTCCTACCGGGGGGCACATACTAAGGCCTTCAGACAATAAAGAGCCAAAAAAGATAGTCTTTCTTTCCTGCGTGGGTTCAAGGGATATTACAAAAGGTATGCCCTATTGTTCCGGGGCCTGCTGCATGTATATTGCAAAACAGGCGATACTTACCAAGGAACACATACCCGATTCGCAGTCATATGTATTCTATACTGACGTAAGGTCCCCGGGCAAAGACTATGATGAGTTTATAATGCGCGCCAAACAGTACGGCACCCAGTACATAAGGGGCAAGGTCTCCAAGATCTATAAAAAAGGCGAGAAATTGATCATCAGGGGCTCCGACACCATACTGGGCGAAGCTATTGAGATGGAAGCCGACATGGTAGTCATGGCATCCGCCATGATCCCGTCGAAGGGCTCCAGGAAGCTGGCCGAGGTATTGAATATCTCCACCGGGCCTTTTGGCTTCTATACTGAAAGCCATCCAAAACTGAGGCCTGTTGAGACAAACACTTCGGGGATATACCTGGCGGGCGCCTGCCAGTCTCCCAAAGATATACCGGCAAGCGTGGCCCAGGGAAGTGCTGCAGCAGCAAAGGTGCTGGCGCTTTTTTCCAAAGACAAACTGGCAACCGACCCCATCGTGGCCAGGGTGGACCAGTCCAGGTGCGTGGGCTGCAATAAATGTATTATGGTATGTCCTTTCAGCGCCATAGAGGAGGTCGACATCAGGGGCAAGAATGTGGCGCAGGTTATAGAATCAGTATGCAAGGGCTGCGGGCTTTGCGAGGCCACATGCCCCATTGACGCAATATCGCTCAGTTTCTTCACTGATGAGATGATACTGCAGGAGCTTGACTCTATAATTTATTAAAGAAAATAAATAAGACCGAAGTTTAAAAAGATGAGTGAAACTGTAAAAAATATAACTGAAGAAGGAAGCGTGACCAGTCCGGACAGTAATAAGGATAAGAAAAGAGATGTCAAGATTGTCGCTTTTCTCTGCAACTGGTGTTCATATGCCGGCGCTGATGCAGCAGGCACTTCAAGATTAAGACAGCCGGAGAATATAAGGATAATAAGGCTGCCGTGCACCGGAAGAGTCAATCCCCTGTTTATAATAAAGGCATTCAACCAGGGAGCAGACGGCGTCCTGGTATCAGGATGCCACCCCAATGACTGCCACTACAGCGAGGGGAATTTCTATGCCCGCAGGAGGCTGGAGTTTTTGAAAGAGTATCTTCCCTTCATAGGGATAGACAAGAGGAGATTTGCCTATCAGTGGGTCTCCGCTTCTGAAGCCCAGAAGTGGCAGAATGTGGTAATAAACTTTGTCAAAAGAATAGAAGATGTGCAGGCCAAATGACTATTGAAAAGAAATTAAAGGAAAAGATCGGTGAAATAAAAGAGGATCTTGAACTGATCGTCGGTTATTCTTCAAGCGCCCTGCCCCTGAAGGTGAATCCGGTTTTTATTGAAAAAGGAAATGACATTGACAGCCTGATATTTAATAAGCTATGCATAAATAACCTGGCATCATACATTTACGACCTTTCAAAGTCAGTAGAGGGGACAATAGGTATTGTCCTGAAGCCATGCGATACCAGGTCGATAGTGCAGCTGGTGTCTGAAGAATTGATAGACCGCAAGAAAATAAAGATGATAGTCCCCGGATGCAGCGGGGTCCTTGACTATAAGAAGATACAGAAGCATATCGGTGGAGAAAAGATCATCTCCTACAGGCTGGAGGGAGAGAGCCTGACCATAGAGACTATCAGCCAAAAGCACGAGCTTAAAGCCGGAGATTTTTATGCAGACAAATGCTACTGGTGCCAGATCTCTGACAATCCGGCCCACTTTGACGAGTTTATTGAAAATGAGCAGAAGCTTGATGTGGAGCCCAGGGATAAATATGCCGACATAGAGGCGATAGAGAGTAAAAGTATTGATGAGGTATTGAAGTACTGGGATGAGCAATTCTCAAATTGCATCAGATGCTATGCATGCAGGAATGTATGCCCGCTTGAGATATGCCGGGACAGATGTATAACAAATTTGGATGAGCCTTACTGGCAGTCACAGAGGATAAATACCGAAGAGGGCAAGTTCTTCCAGCTGATAAGGGTCCTGCATCTTGCAGGAAGGTGCACCGAATGCGGGGAATGCGAAAGAGCGTGTCCCAGGGATATCCCCCTTTCAAAGCTGATGAAAAAGTCTGCACAGATAACTGAAAGGCTGTTTGAATATAAAACCGGGGAGGAACCGGATAAGAAACCTCCTTTTCTTACTTTTAAAGATGTAGAGAAAAATATCAAAGAGGAAAATCTTTCATGAGAGTACTTGAATATATCAGTAAAGAAAACACGAAAAAATGGCTTGAAAAACTTGATGCCAAAAATGATGTGTTTCTGCCGGTACAGGACCTTCAGGAGGCAAGGATCGGGTTTTTGGATTATAAGGAGTTTAAAAAACTGGTCCAGCAGTCAAAAGACAGGCCTGAAAAAAGATATGTTATAAATCACAGGGAAAAAACAGCATTAAGCCCCAAGTACATATTCTTTCCTGAAACCGAAAAATTATTTGATTTTGAATATCTAAAGGATAGCGAAAACCCGGAAAAAGTAGGCCTGAGACTGGGAACTGCTGAGAAAACAGATAGCGGGGACCGCATTATACTATTTGGACTAAAACCCTGTGACGCTGAAGGCATCTCAAGGCTGGACAGTGTTTTTGGAGAGGGAGATAAGAAAGATAATTATTATATGGAAAAAAGGAAAAACAGCCTCCTCATATCGATAGGCTGCAATACCCCCTTTCCGGATTGTTTCTGCACCCTTGTCGGGGGAAGTCCCTTTAATTTTGAAAATGCAGACATAGGGATGGTGGAAGTAAACGATGGTTATGCCATTGTAAAAATAAGCGATGATGCAGAAGACCTGATAAGCGAAAACCGGGAGTATTTCGAAAAAGATATTGATAAGACAGCAATCGAAGAAGAGATAGAGAAGATCATAAAGTCTTC
Source organism: uncultured Actinomycetota bacterium (assembly GCA_964414685.1). Taxonomy (GTDB): domain Bacteria; phylum Actinomycetota; class Humimicrobiia; order Humimicrobiales; family Humimicrobiaceae; genus M55B120. Next base: position 4,437 of record CAYPXQ010000104.1, on the reverse strand, counting down.
TACGGAAAAGATCGAGCATCGATGGGAAGACCTGCCCCAGGAGGAGATCTCGAAAATAATGGATGACTCCATAGGCAGCGGCATATGGGATCAGATCACGAAGAAATGCATAAGCTGCGGGGCCTGTACATATGTATGCCCTACATGCTACTGTTTTAATATAAGGGATGAACAGAAGGGCCTGCAGGGCCAGCGCTACAGGAGCTGGGACTATTGTATGAACAGCTATTATACTCTTGAAGCAAGCGGGCATAATCCCAGGCCGGATAAAAGTTTAAGGTACAGGAATAAAGTAAACTGTAAATATAACTATAATATTAAAAGACACGGCCATATATACTGTGTTGGCTGCGGGAGATGCATAGAAGTCTGCCCGGTTTCAATGGATATCAGGGAAGCTGTAAAGACAGTAATAGACAACAGGCAATAGGCGCCAGGTTGATTATCATTCATATTTAATTTGTTTAAAAGAAGAGATGGAACAGGAAAATAGAGATTTGAAAGATGAAAATTCTTATTTACCGGAAATAGCGACAGTTAAGAAAATAATAAGGGAGACTCCGGCAATCGTATCACTGCAGCTGGTCATAGATGACGAAGAAAAAAGGAATAGTTTTAGTTTCGAACCCGGCCAGGTGGGACAGCTGTCGGTTTTTGGCTTCGGGGAATCGACTTTTGTCATTAATTCATCGCCTTCAAATAAAGATCATCTGCAGTTTTCTATAATGAAAGCAGGTGTGAATACCACCGCCCTGCATAATCTGACAGAAGGTGAAAAAGTGGGTTTAAGGGCTCCCCTGGGAAACTGGTTCCCGTACCAGGAAATGGAGGGCAAGAATATTATATTTATCGGCGGCGGCATCGGACTGGCCCCGCTAAGACCCCTTATCATGTATATGCTGGAGAATAAGGATAAATATAAAGACCTGACACTGCTGGCAGCAGCAAAGACCCCTGATGATTTTTGTTTCGCAACTGATATAGAGACCTGGGAAAAATCCAAAGAAATGAAAGTTGTCATGACCATAGACACAGCCTGCGATATGTGGGGAAAAGAAGTCGGTCTCTGCCCCAATGTACTTGAGTCGATGAAGCCTTCGCCCCAAAATACCATTGCCATAACATGCGGACCGCCCATAATGATCAAATACACTCTTGAAGTATTGCTGAAACTGGGCTTCGGGGAGGATATGATCTACACAACTCTTGAAAGAAGGATGAAATGCGGTATCGGGAAATGCGGCAGGTGCAATATCGGTGAGAAGTTTGTATGCGTGGACGGCCCCGTGTTCTCATTAAAAGAGCTTAACCAGATATCCGAACCTTTCATGTAAGAAAATATAAGCTTTTGTATATATAATTTCTTCCAGGTCCGGGCAGGTGATCCCCGGAAGTCAGTAGAGCCTGATATCATGGGACACAAAAGCAGACAATGATAATTGATCAAAGACCCCCGTTTATGTCTGGCTCAATAGGCCTTCTATTATAAGGCCGACCGCCTGGTCTTCATCCAGGCCTCTTGATATCAGGGTCTGAAGCTGTTTTGAATCGACGCTTCCGATGGAAGCTTCATGAGTGACATGGGCTTTTGGATTACTGACTTCTACAATAGGTGTCGCACTGGCTGTCCCGTTATCCTGTATTATCTCCTTGCAGTCTACATGACCCCTTGCATAGTCTGCAGTAGCTACCAGCTTATTATATATATCTGCAGAGGCGCTATCCCTTACTGCAACTTTTGAGGTAAGCACCCCTCGTGACCATTTGCCGTTAAGGTTGCCGGCCTCTCTTATCTTTATTCTGTCTTCCCCTTTTCCGTATATGACTGCAGTCATCTCCATAACAGATCTGTCCATGCAGGTTGTCTCATAATCTATATCAATAGTCCCTACCCTTCCCCTCAGCAGTTCAAAAAGAGTCTTAAGCCTGGCATTTTCCTCAAGCAGGATCCGGGCCCTGGGTATTACTGTTATGCCGCCTTCTTCACTGTGTATATGCTTTTCCGCATAGCTGTATTGGGAGTTTTTACCGATAGTGATCCCGGCATCCATTATATGCCTGACATCTATAGCATTTGGAAAAACACAGTGGGAAAAAATATCTATTTTTGAACCCCGGCCCACATCCACATGCATTATTATCTTCTGCAAGGCTTTTTCATGTGTGACCCCGAAGCACAGATGGACCGGTTTTTCAATAATGGTATCATCTGCAAGTTTTATATTTATATCTACGCCGTCCTCTATCTCTTTTGCATCTACACTGAGGCCCTCCACTTCATTTGTGTCTATTATCCTGTCTCTGTCTATTATCAGGCGTGCAGTCTTTTTATCCTTGGCTGCGTGTTCAATACCTGCTTCCCTGATAAGGTCTTTTCTACTCAAATGCTTCTCCATTCTGCTCAGGTTCATTTATGTGGTCGCAGGGCATGCATTTGTTTTCGAAATACTGCCCGATTTCATCTATGCTGCCTTTTTTTAACACCCGGCCGCAGCATAGAAGAAATGCATGCTCGGCCTGTTTCAATACTTCCATGCTGTGGGTGATCAGTATCACCGTAGCTCCATTAGCCTTTAAAAATCTTATTGCCTCAAAAATATTCTGAAGGGATGCGACATCGATCCCCGAATCAGGCTCATCCAGTATTACCAGTTCAGGATCTATGGCAAGTATGGAAGCAAGCTCTATCTTTTTCCTTTCACCACCGCTCAGGCTTTTATCCACAGCCCGGTCTATGTAGGTACCTGGATCCATCCCTACTTTCATCAGCGCCTGCTCTACAATGTCATCACCTTTCTTTGCACCGGCCGCTATGAATTTTTTGACTGTCAGCCCTTCGAATCTGGCCGGCTCCTGCCATGCCATAGTCATTCCCATCTTTGCCCGTTCATAGAGATCCAGCTCCTTAACGGGTTCTCCTTTAAAGAAGATCTCTCCCCCAAAGTCCCGGTAACCCTCAAGACCCATTATTACATTCCCCAGGGTAGTCTTGCCGACTCCATTGGGACCTACGATTGCATGTATATAACCCTCCCAGAGATCGATGCTGAGTCTGTCAAGTATTTTGTTATCATTGATCTGAAGACTTACCTCTTTTACTTCCAATATTCCCATACATTCTCTTTCTTCCAGGCAAAAACATATATTTATATAAATGATAATTAATATTGTGTACTTTTACAATAAAATAGAAATAAGCGGGGTAAAACGGAATATACCATTCCCCGGGTGCTTTAAAAGGCGGGAAAAGAGTCCTGTGTTTACCGGATGAGGAGAATAAGAGGACACCGGGCTTATTATATTAAAGATGTTTTTTAGCTTTTTTGCCCCTGTAATGATTTATAAGCATTTTCCTGGCTTCAAGAATCACATATAAAGAAAATGACACTGGAATTATCTTGAGCCAATCGACAAGCCCCAGCGGAATTGTCTTAAACGCCAGGCTCAAAGGTGTATAAAGTACCAGGATCTGCAGAATCACCGTTATAATTACCGAACCAACAAGATATTTGCTGTTTTTGAGTTCGATCCAGAAATTTTTTGCCCTGTATGTAAGGACATTAAACAATTGGAACATCACCAGGGTGGTAAAAGCTACCGAGTTTGCCTTCATGCTGTCTAAGCCGTAATGATAAAACAAAAACAGCGTACCCACCATCATCACAGCACCTACAATAATAATATTTTCTGTGACATCCCGGGATATTATTTTCTCACCCCTTTTCCTTGGAGGCCTTTTCATCAGTTCCTTGCTGTGGGGATCCATGCCCAGGGCAAGCCCGGGCAGCCCGTCGGTAAGAAGGTTTACCCACAGTATCTGTATGGCTATTAGCGGCAGGGGCCATCCGATGATTATGGCCATGAATATGACCAGTATTTCCCCCAGGTTTGAAGAAAGGGTGTATTGTATGAACTGCTTGATGCTGCTGTATATCCCCCTTCCCTCTTCCACAGCATTGACAATCGATGAGAAATTGTCATCCGTAAGCACCATGTCAGAAGCTTCCTTTGCAACATCAGTGCCGGTGATACCCATGGCAATGCCGATATCGGCTTTCTTCAAGGCAGGAGCGTCATTTACCCCGTCCCCGGTCATTGCTACCGTATGCCCTTTCTTTTTTAATGCATGCAGTATCCTTACTTTATGTTCGGGGCTTACCCTGGCATATATCCTTATATTTTCTACGGTATTGTCCAGCTCATCGTCGCTTATCATGTCCAGCTCATCCCCGCTTAATGCAATGTCTCCCTCCATAAACAGCCCCAGCTCTTTTGCAATGGCTACTGCAGTAAGTTTGTGGTCCCCGGTAATAATAACCGTAGCTATACCCGCCTGCCTGCATTTTTCGATTGACTCTTTTACAAATTCCCTGGGGGGATCGATCATTGCCTGCAGGCCCACAAAGACCAGGCCTTTATCAATGTCCGGGCTTGAGA
>CAYPXQ010000103.1:0-2320 GCA_964414685.1 uncultured Actinomycetota bacterium | reverse complement strand
TGAATAGTTCCTCCGGTACCTCCGGTCCGGCATCCCTGTAAATATCCAGGATCCTTTCTATCTTGGCAATATTTTCAGGCACTCTGAGCGTGAACTGTTTTATATAGTCTTTTCGGGAAAAATCCCTGTCCAGGTGCTTTTTAAAAAGCATGGCCAGGTCTTCATATACCGGTATCAGGCCTATTCCTGTATCTATGGCATCCGCTTCCCCGTTAACCCGGAGCTCCATCCATTTCAGCCATATAAGCTTATCCAGTTTTGAGTTTAGAAACTGGCCGCTTTCACTGTCTTTCAGGAAATAATTTACCGAGAATACTGATGGGGCTTTCTCCAGCTTTTCCCCAAACTTTAGATTTATATCTACATATTTACCCATGGGGATTGAAAGGAAATCCATATTTGACATGGGGTTGAATGTCCTCACGCCTGTCTTTCCCAGTGTGGCTGCAGTAGTCTCTGATTCTATTGATGCACCCATGGTGATTATCCCATGCGTCCATCCATATGCTTGCATCACTGGAGCCCAGGTATCGGAATCGCGGCCTCCGTAAATAACTCCCCCCAGCTCGACTCCTTCTGGATCATCAAAATGGGGATCTACATTTTCCATGGTCCCCAGGTTTGCAGTAAACCTGGCATTTTTATGTGAGACCGGGACCTCATTGCCGTTTTCATCCTTTTTACCAGGCCGCCAATCGCCGGCAAAATTAACGCCTTTTTCCGGCAGTTTTCCTGGCTTTCCTATCCAGTGCACCCCGCCGTCTTCAGTCTTTAAAACATTGGAAAATATTATCTCGTTTTCTTCTGTAAGGATCTTCCAGATCATGGGGTCATCAACTGGATTTATATCCTGTATTATTCCGAAAAGGCCCATCTCCACATTGACCGCCCTGGCTTTTCCGCCTATATTCCTTATATAGACTATATCATCTCCTATTATAGTCTCCCCCTTAAGCATGGCAGTTGAAGTCTTTCCGCACATGGAGGGAAATGCTCCTGCAAAATAGGTAACCCTGCCGGAAGGTCCGTGGATGCCGGCTAAAAACATATGCTCTGTAAGCCAGTCTTCTTTGGAAGCCTTATTTATTCCCAGCCTCATGGCCAGTTTCTTGAGTCCGATGGTATTCCCGCCATACTGTGTATTCATCGAATAGACCGTATTTTCATATGTGTCTATATATATCCTTCTCTTATCCACATCAATGCTTACGGAATCTACCAGCCTTCCTTCTGAATGGACAAATTTGAAGAAATCACTGTTCTCTGCCCTTCTTATGAATTCTTCATACCCCTGCCTGTAAAGGATCATCTCTGAATGTGCGACATAGCTTGAATCTGTAAGCTGTACTGCAGGTATGGTAAAGGGTGAGTCCTGCGGTCCCAGAGTGAAGAATGCGATAATAAGTTCCCTGCCTTTCATTATACCGGACATTATCTCCCTTATGTCCTTAAGTCCTTCACCCTTATCGATGGTATTAAGCCCTTTGCCGAATACGGCATCCTCCGGCACCAGGAATCTAGTCATCTTCTTGTCCCGTGCCTGGTCATGGATACCGTCAAAATGTATGGTATGGCCTTTTATGGCAAGTCTTTCTTCTTCTCCGTCCCTTAATGCTTTTTCCCTTATATAATCATAATCGGCTTTGCTTCCATCGCATATAAAGGCAGTATCGGGGTCCAGCAGTTCCAGATACCTGGCAATAAACTCTTCCAGATGAATGTTTTTTATCGATTTTAACTTCTCGATATTATTCTTGTCGCATTTCTTTTCGATGATCTTCCAGTTATCCATTTTTCTCCTGTTTTATCAATAATAATTATAATTAAGAATTTTTAATGATTTTTTTGATTATACAAAAATGTTTTTGTTTAATATATAAAATATATAAAAATTAGTAATGATAATCAATATATACTTTGCTGATAATGACTGACGGATAAGGAAAGGATCTGGAAGAGCCTGGTACTCTATAAGAGTACATAAAAAAAATACGGCGGCGACCTACTCTCCCGCACCGTCTCCAGTGAAGTACCATCGGCGCTGAAGGGCTTAACTTCTGTGTTCGGGATGGGAACAGGTGTTTCCCCTTCGCTATAGCCACCGTAAACCTTAGAGTGCAACTACTAAACTGTTGTTCTCTCAAAACTTCATAGTGATGATAGAAAAATAAGTCCTCGACCTATTAGTATCAGTCAGCTAAATACATTGCTGCACTTACACTTCTGACCTATCAACCATGTAATCTTCATGGGGTCTTACTCTTTAAAAGATGGGAGAACTAGTCTTGGGATGGGTTTCATGCTTATATGCCTTCAGCAC
>CAYPXQ010000102.1:0-19398 GCA_964414685.1 uncultured Actinomycetota bacterium | reverse complement strand
GCATTCCCTTTCTCCCACGCAGATGGTCCTGCCAAAATTGTCTGCCACGATCTGGAATTCTATATGCCTGGGCCTGGAAATATATTTTTCCAGGTAGATCTCGCTGGTCCCGAAAGCTTTCTCTGATTCGGCTTTTGCCATGGGGTAGAATTGCTGCAGATCATCCTGGCTGCGGCATATGCGCATTCCCTTGCCGCCTCCCCCGAAAGATGCCTTTATTATAACCGGGTATCCCAGCCTTCTGCACAGCCTGGCTGCCGACTTTAGATCTGTAATATTGCCGTTTGAACCGGGTATTACCGGGACCCTGGCATTTTTCATGACTTCTACAGCCTTTGACTTGTTCCCTGCCAGTGAAATAGCTTCTGGCGGGGGGCCGATGAATACCAGGTCATTATCCTGGCAGATCCTTACAAAACTTTCATTTTCAGCCAGGAAACCATAGCCGGGGTGGACAGCATCGCAGTCCGTGATCCGGGCTGCCGTGATGATATTATCTATGTTGAGGTAGCTTTTGCCCGGCTGGGGAGGGCCGATGCATATGCTCTTATCTGCCAGCCGGGTGTGGATAGAATTTTTATCTGCGGTAGAATATACGGAAACACACTCTATGCCCATCTCCCTGCAGGCCCTTATTATTCTTAAGGCTATCTCGCCCCTGTTGGCGATCAGGATTCTTTTAAACATAAGGATCTATCAGTCCTTCTTGATTATCATCACAGTCTGGCCGTACTCTACTGCTTCTTCGTTCTGGACCAGTATCTTGCTCACGGTGCCGTCGAATTCCGAATTGACCCTGTTCATGTGTTTCATGGCTTCCACTATAAACAGGGTGTCTCCCTTCCTGATACTGTCTCCAGCTTTGACAAAAGCAGGGTCTTCCGGAGAGGGGGAGGCATAATATGTTCCTACAATGGGCGAGCTTATGCCTGTTTCATCAGCTCCTAGCTCAGGCCCTTCCCCAGCCTGTGAAGCCATGCTGCCCGGCGGGACAGACGTGCGCTGGCCGGCAGCGGTCTTTGTGTCCATCATATTATTTATGGTTATCTTTATTCCATCAAGCTCAAGATTTATCTCATCAATATTACTGGAATCCACTATAGAAGCTATCTCCTTTAGTTTTTTAGTATCCAGGTCTTTCAGGCTGGAAAGGGGGACTGGCTCTTCGCCGCCGGCCGCAGATCTCCTGGTGGCCGCTGCCGGACTTGTTGTCTGTCTTATTGCTGCTGTGCCCCCGGTTTTGCTTTCCAGGTATGCCCTGGTCTTTTCCGGGAAAAAACAGTAGCTCAATATATCCTCATCCCTGTCCGTGACACCTTCCAGCTCCCGGCTGCAGTCGCTGAATACGTCAGTTTCCTGAGCCCTGTCTTTTTCTGTCTCGGGGATATTTCCAACTATTTCCTGGATCTCACTGTCTACTTTCCTGGGAAGTCTTCCATAGACGCCCTGAATAAGATTTCTTACCTCATCAGAGAGTATCTCCCATCTTTTTTCAGAGACCACGCTGTTAAGGACCGCCTGGCTACCCACTATCTGGCCTACCGGGGTGGAAAGTGAAGGATTGCCGATCTCGCTTTTTATCTTCGACACTTCTTCCAGTACCTGGTCCAGGGCCCCGGCTTCGCCTATCTCCACCAGCTGGTTGTTTATATCGGTGATAAGCCATTTTGGCAGCAGGTTGGTATTGGTCTGGTTAAGTATAAACCTGGTGGAAAAGAGATCCTGTTTTATGAATGGGTATACATGCTTCTTTATAAGCTCACCCTGCTCGGTTATTTTCTGGTAATCAACATTATATCCAATATCCGAATCCTTAAGACTGAGAAGAAATGAAAATACGGTCGGCGTGAAATCATTATACGAAGAAGGCAAAAAGCTTAAGTCAAATCCGTTACAGCCGTTTACGGCTGCCTCGAAATAGTTAAGTGTCTGAAGTCCCCTGAGGTCGGAAGCGCTGAAATATACGGGAGCTTCCAGAGAGTCTGACATCAATGAGAATATCTCCGCCGCCCTATGGGGGATCATGGTGGATTCGGCATCCTTTATGCATATGCTGGAACATCCCATGTCCACCAGTTTTTCAGCGGTTTTTACATAGTACTGTCCGTCCTGGAGGTCATCATATATTATAGTTCCCTGGCAGGAGGCATCACTTTCCACTATCTCGGATACTGTATGCCTGAAATTTTCTATATCATTGAGCGAATCATAGACCCGGAAGATGCTTATGCCGTTTTTAATGCTTTCCCTTATAAACCTTTTCATCAGGCTGCGGTCATATATCTCCAGACCGATAAGGTTCCTGGTGCCGATAAGCGCCTGCAGGGGAGTGGCGGTTATAATACTCTTTATAAAAGAACATACCTGGAATGGGTTCATATTGAGTCCGGTTTCCAGTATTTTCTCAAAGCTGGAACCCCCCATTATCTCCAGGCTGTCATATTCCAGCCCTTCATAACCCTCAAGTATGGCAAGAAGCTTTTTCCTGTCCAGGTCTCCGGGGTCTATGCTCTGGAATATATCCCGCAAAGTGATGTCATTTATTTTTATAGTCTTCATATGCTTTAATACCCGGCTTCAAAATGATTATTGCTGCAAGGATCTTGGCCGTGTCCATTATTATAAAGGGCTTTATCCCCATAATCCATGTACGTAATATTATTTCTTTCAGCCCCTGCCCCGGAAGGATGCCGGATAGGAACCCCCAAAGGTGGAGTGCTCCCAATAGATATATTACCAGCAGTCCGGATATGCCTGCAATAAATACAGATATGAACCTGTTTTTCCTGACAAAAGTTCCGAAATACCTGCCTCCTGCAAGTGTTCCGGCAATATATGCTGCCGGGGCAAAACCTAATATGTATCCTCCGGTGGGTCCCAGAAGAGCTGCCGGCCCGGAAATAAAGCCGGCAAATACAGGAAGTCCCGCCAGCCCCAGGACGATATAGACCGCCTGGGATGCCAGGGCCCATCTGCCTCCCAGCATAATAGCCGAAAAAATCACTGTAAGCACCTGCAGTGTCACCGGTACGGGAGTAAAAGGCAGATAGAAAAAAGTATTGGCAGATACTGCCATAAGCAGGGCAAATACCAGGGAAAAGCCTGCCCTTACCATTATGCCCTGCCATGCATATGCATTTTTCCGCACCAGGGCAGCTGAATGAGCTGTCATTGAAAATCTCTCCATCTAAAAAGGGTATCCTGATTTAAAAAAAGTTCTTAGGGTAAGACGGCCCCATATCTATAAAGTTTCATACCGGAAAGTAGTAAAAGCCTCTGGCAGATCATGAAACTATTACATTGTCCGGGCGTCTTTTTATAAAGCTGGGGACCTGCCTGAAAACCGGACTTAAAGGTTCCCGGTCAGTTGAGATTATCATAAAAAAAATCCGGGGGATATATGCATTATCTTTTGACCGAAGAACAGCAGATGATAGTTGACATCTGCAGGCAGATAGTCGATGAAAAAGTAAAACCGGTAAGGGCGGAACTGGATGAGAGCAAAGAATTCCCCTGGGAAGCCATAAAGGAAATAGCCAGGGGAGACCTTTTCAGGCTATTTATCGGGGAAGAATATGAAGGCATGGGAACAGGCATATTTGAAGTATGCCTTGCTACGGAAGAACTTTCCAGGGGAGACCTCTCAGTTGCCACATCCTATGCAGCGTCAGGGCTGGGCCTTATCCCCATCAATATAGCTGGAAGCGAAGAACAGAAGAAGAAATTCCTTCCCCCGCTGGCAGGCGGGGAAAAGCTGGCAGCTTTCGGCCTTACCGAAGCAGAAGCCGGAAGCGATGCCGGGGGCATAAGGACTACGGCAGTAAAAGAGGGAGACCATTATGTGATAAACGGCACCAAGCAGTGGATAACCAATGGCGGGGAGGCAGACATATATACAGTCTTTGTCCTGACAGACCCCAAAAAAGGAGTCAGGGGCGCCAGTGCTATATTAGTGGAGAAGGGCACCCCCGGTTTTGAATTCGGCAAGCAGGAAGATAAGATGGGCATAAGGGCATCTGCCACCAGGGAACTGGTGTTTACCGACTGCAGGGTACCGGCAGAAAACCTGCTGGGCCGCGAGGGCATGGGATTTTTGATAGCTATGAAGACATTTGACGAGTCCAGGCCGGCGGTGGGGGCCCAGGCTGTAGGTGTAGCCCAGGGTGCGCTGGAAGAAGCCCTGGAGTATTCCAAAGTAAGGAAACAGTTCGGTTCTCCCATTTCCAGTTTTCAGGCAATACAGCATATGCTGGCAGATATGGCCACTTCCGTGGAGGCGGCAAGAGCTCTGGTATACCAGACGGCAAGGGTGATAGACAGCGGGGCCAAAGATGTATCCAGGCTTTCGGCCATGTCAAAGACCTTTGCTTCAGATATGGCCATGAAAGTCACTACTGATGCTGTCCAGATACTGGCAGGATATGGGTATATGAAAGAGTACCCGGTAGAGAAGATGATGAGGGATGCCAAGATAACCCAGATCTATGAGGGCACCAACCAGATACAGAGGAATGTGATCGCCCTGGACCTTATAAAAAAGGGCGTTATTTAAAATAATATTATTAGATGGCAGGTGATCAGGATAAAGATAGCAGTATGCATAAAACAGGTTCCCGGGACCACAGAGATAAAGATAGATCCAGAGACCAATACCCTGGTCCGGCAGGGCATTGAGAATATAATCAATCCTTTCGACACCTATGCGGTGGAGGAGGCGGTGAGTCTCAAGGAAAGGCTGGATGCCGATGAAAGCTTTGAGGAAGAAGTAGAAGTAGTGGCAGTCTCCATGGGGCCTCCCCAGGCAGAAGAGATATTGAAGGAAGCCATATCCGTAGGCGCGGATAAGGCTATACTGCTTTCGGACCGGGCCTTTGCCGGAGCCGATACCTGGGCGACAGCAGCCACTATTTCCCTGGCGCTGGAAAAGCTGGGAGATGTGAAGCTGGCAGTATTCGGGAAACAGACACTGGATGGAGATACGGGGCAGGTGGGTCCGGAACTTGCCCACAGGATGAATATGCCTTTTGTGGGTTATGTCAGTGCAGTTGAAGAGATAGACGGAAAAAGCATAAAGGTAAAGAGGCTGGCCGAAGAAAACTATGAGATAGTGCAGGTAAGGCTGCCGGCAGCAATATCGGTGATAAAGGATATAAACAGCCCCAGGGTGCCTTCGCTCAGGGGCAAGATGAAAGCAAAAAAGGAAGAGATCCCGTTGTGGACGGCAAAGGAACTGAAAGCAGATCCAGACGAGGTGGGACTGGCCGGTTCCTATACTCAGGTGGTAAAGATATTCACACCAGAGATGGTCCATGATGTAAAGATGATAGAGGGTTCTCCTGAAGAGATGGTGGAAGAACTTTTTGGTAAACTAAAAGAACTAAATGTAGTTTAGACGGGAGATGGATGGATATCAAGGTAAACAATAGTACATGTACGGGATGCGGCCTGTGCAGGTCGGTCTGCCTGTATGATGCTATAGAGATAAAAGACGGAAAAGCAGTGATAAATGACTCCTGTGTATTCTGCGGCGCCTGTATAGATGCATGTAAATATGGTTCCATCGAGATAACCGGTCAGGCAGAAGAAAAGGATTTCTCTGACTACAGCGGCATATTGGTATATATAGAGACCCATGGTGAGAATATTGCCGATGTGGGGCTGGAACTTGTAAGCAAGGGCAGGAAACTGGCAGACGACCTGGGAGTAAAGCTTTCTGCAGCAGCTATCGGCAGCGGTATTGCAGAAAATGCAGAAATAGTGTTTGAATATGGAGCTGACCAGCTTTACCTGGCAGACGACCCGGTATTCGAGAATAATATAGACGATATTTACTCTAAGGCGCTGGTCCAGATAATAGGCAGGCATAAACCGGAGATAGTCCTGGCCGGAGCCACCGCATTTGGAAGGACCCTCATACCCAAAGCGGCGGCAATCCTCAAAACCGGACTTACGGCCGACTGTACCGGCCTTGCCATAGACAGCCAGAAGAAGATACTTCTCCAGACCAGGCCCACATTCGGTGGAAACATACTGGCCACTATAATAACCAGGAATGCCAGGCCCCAGATGGCAACGGTAAGGCCGCATGTAATGGAAAAGGAGAAGATAAAGGATATCCCTCACGGTATAAAAGACAGGGTGACCAGGATAGATATCGACAGCAAAAAATTCAAGTCCAGATATAAGCTTCTGGGTACGGAGACCGAGATGGGGGAAAAGATCAATATTACCGATTATGATGTCATAGTCTCCGGCGGCAGGGGGATGGGAGGCGGAGAAAGATTCGAACTCTTAAGGGAGCTTGCCCGGACCCTGGGAGGGGTGGTAGGCGCTTCCAGGGCAGCAGTGGATTCCGGCTGGATATCATATCCTCACCAGGTGGGCCAGACCGGAAAAACGGTAAACCCCAAAATATATATAGCCTGCGGCATATCGGGAGCCATACAGCACCTGGCAGGCATGCAGACCTCCGATATAATCATAGCTGTCAACAGGGATGCCGATGCGCCCATATTCAGGGTGGCAAATTATGGGCTGGTGGGCGATCTTTTCCAGATAATCCCCATGCTTATAAAAAGGATAAAAGAGGGCAAGCCCCTGGTACCGGAGAAGTCCTAGTACCGCAGTATTTTCCTTATGTTTTTGAATATGGAGCCAAAGTCGCCGGTATCATCATAGTAAAGATACATATCCTCAAACCTTTTCAATATATGGGCCAGCAGGCTTTCCGGGATTATCTTTTTCCAGGTGAGCTCCTGTATATTGACAGCACTATTTTCCAGGCGGTCAAGATATTTTCTATCGATGTCTATGTTTAGCCCCATACCCATTATTATATATCTCAGGTCTTTAAACTGTTTTTCTTCCGAAAGTATGCCGCCAAACTTTGAGTTCCTGCAGTAAAGGTCATTGGGCCATTTTATGTACGCATCAATATCATATTCACATATCAATGTATCTGCAGCAGCAAAAGCGGCTATGAGGGTAACTGAAGGCACTTTTTCTATGGAGAGTGAGGTCCGGCATATCAGGGAGAACCAGAGTCCCCCCGGAGGCGATATCCAGTCCCGGTTAAACCTGCCCCTGCCCCCGGTCTGCTCATCGGCTATGATAAGGGTGCCGTCAGGGCCGGAGATATCCATGCTTTCGACCAGGCTGGAGGCATGATCATTGGTGGACCCGGTCACGGAAAGATGGACCAGATCTCTTCCCAATATGCCGGTATCCAGACTACTATTAAATTTTTTATCATCAAAGCTGTGCATGAGGTCCGGTGCCGCAAATAATATTTTATGATGATAAGACAAAAACGGGATTAATTCCAATATCATGTCCTGCAGGCTGTTTGGTTGAAACCATAGAAACACTGCTGCGTCTAAAACATAAGCCCCGATTTAAGTATACGGATCAATATAATGGAGATATTGTTTATATGGTCAAATTCAATAAAAGCGATATAGAAAAGATAATACCCCACCGTTTCCCTTTCCTTCTTATTGACGAAATACTGGAAGTAGAACCGGGAATAAGCATAAAGGGTATAAAACATGTAAGTGAAGACGAATATTATTTTAAGGGACATTTCCCCGGAAACCCCATAATGCCGGGAGTGCTTCAGGTAGAGACTATCGCCCAGGCCGGAGCTTTTTCAGTACTGATGCTTCCCCGGAACAGGGGGAAGCTGGTGCTTTTTGCCGGTATCGACAGGGCCAGGTTCAAGAGGATGGTAAGACCCGGAGATGAACTCACCATAGAAGTCGAGATCGACAGTTTCCGGCGCAATATCGGCAAAGGAAGAGGCAAGGCTGCAGTGGATGGCGATCTGGCCTGCACTGCCGAGATAATGTTTGCCATAGGATAGACCGGATCAAGAAACGGAAAGGTTCATATTGACAGTCAATAATCAGAAGATAAATAAGATCGCCCTGATGTTCCCGGGACAGGGTTCCCAGAGGGAAAAGATGGGACAGCAGTTTTTAAGGTTTAACAGCAGGTATGTCCGGTATTTTGAGGCGGCCGGCGGGATGCTGGGGCGGGACCTTGTAAAAATAGTAAACGGTGAAGATCCCGCCAACAGCCTGGAGGACACCAGATATTCACAGGCATCCATATACTGCCTCAGCTGTGCACTCTATGATTACCTCACAAAAGACCTTTTAATGGACATATCCCATATCCATACAGTGATGGGTCACAGCCTGGGAGAATACAGCGCCCTTTATGCCGCCGGAGCTTATGGATTTGAAAAAGGCGCTGAGCTTGTGGTATACAGGGGCGCCATTATGAGCCAGGCTGACAGGACTGCAAAGGGCATGATGGCTGCTGTCCTGGGAATGGGACCGGAAGCCATAGAAAAGGTGCTGGAAGGTTTCAGGGGCAGGGTATTTATAGCCAATTATAATGATCATACCCAGACAGTAATAAGCGGCTATGAAGATGATACAAAGAAAGCCATAAGAGCCCTCCAGGATGAAGGGACAGGTAAGATAATACCCCTTAAGGTAAATATTGCCTCTCACTGCCCGCTCATGGAAGGCGTATCCGTAAAACTTGAAGCTTTTATTGATGAAAACGTGGATTTCAGCAGGCTGGGACTGCCGTTTTTTTCTACCACAGAACTAAGGTATGTGGATGAGACAGGCCTGAAAGATACCCTTAAGGGGCAGCTGGTAAATCCCATAAAGTGGTATGGAAGCATCGAATACTGCCTGGATAAGGGGGTAGATACTTTTATAGAGATCGGTCCGGGCAAGGTGCTGTCAGGACTGGTGATGCGTATTGCCAGGAAGAACAGGATAAAGGTAAGCGTAATGAATACGGATGAGTTAAAAGATATAGAGGAATTATTGGGAAAATTACAGGAGAGAGGATTGCTGGGATGAGACTTGAAGGAAAAACGGCACTGGTGACAGGAGGGGCCAGGGGAATAGGCAAGACCATATGCAAAAGGTTCCTTGATGAAGGCGCATCAATATCTATTTTCGATATAAACAGTGAAGAAGGAATAAGTACGGCAGAAGCCTTCAATAAAGAATATGGAGAGGAAAAGGCATCTTTTTACAAAGTCGATATAACTGATGAAAAGGATGTGGAGGATACGGTAAATAGTATTATTTCCAGGAGGGAAAAGATCGACATCCTGGTAAATAATGCCGGGATAACCATGGACAACCTTGTACTGAGGATGAGCATCAGTGACTGGAGGAAAGTCATAGATATCAATCTTACCGGCGCCTTTATATGTTCTAAATCGGTTATAAAGCACATGGTAAAAGCCAGGTCGGGAAACATAGTCAATATCTCCTCCATCGTGGGAGTGCATGGAAATGCAGGGCAGGCAAATTATTCAGCCTCCAAGGCAGGACTCATAGGGCTCACCAGGACACTGGCCCGGGAGCTGGCAAGCAGGAATAT
The DNA here is from genome assembly GCA_964414685.1 of uncultured Actinomycetota bacterium. Classification (GTDB taxonomy): domain Bacteria; phylum Actinomycetota; class Humimicrobiia; order Humimicrobiales; family Humimicrobiaceae; genus M55B120. The sequence continues at coordinate 9,984 of CAYPXQ010000102.1, read as the reverse complement.
AAGGGTCAATGCCGTGGCTCCCGGATATATCGAGACGGAGATGACAGGAAAGCTGCCTGATAAGATAAAAGAAAAGCTCCTGGGCCAGATACCCGCGGGAAAGCTGGGATCGGTAGGCGATGTTGCTGATTCAGTTCTGTTTCTGGCAAGCCGCGAGTCCAGTTATATTACCGGCATAGTGCTGGGAGTAGACGGGGGAATGGGTATTTGACCCTTAATGATATAAATGTTTTGAAAGGAAACGGAGAATCACAAACTATATGGAAAGACAAAGAAGAGTAGTAGTTACCGGCCTTGGCCTTTTAACGGCACTGGGACTGGAGCTTGGGGAAAGCTGGAAAAACCTTATTGAAGGAAGATCGGGAGTCTCTGCGGTGGAGCATTTTGATGTATCGAAGATAGCCTGCCGCATAGCAGCCCAGGTAAAGGATTTTCAGGCCAAAGACCATATGGATTTCAAGGCTGCCAAGCGTATGGACAGGTTTGCCCAGTTTGCAGTCAAATCATCAAAGGATGCTGTGGATGACAGCCGGCTTGTCATAGATGACAGCAATTCGCACAGGGTGGGCGTAATCGTGGGAAGCGGGGTAGGAGGACTTGAGACGCTGGAAAAGCAGCATATAAGGCTTCTTGAAAAGGATGGAAGCAAGGTAAGTCCCTTTCTTATACCTATGATGATACCCAATATGGCAGCTGCCCACGTCTCCATTGCCAGCGGCGCCAGAGGTCCAGTGTCAGCGACTTCTACCGCATGTGCTGCCGGTTCCAATGCCATCGGCGATGCTTTTGAGATAATAAAAAGGGGACTGGCTGATGCCATGATAGCCGGCGGAAGCGAGGCAGCCATCACTCCTATGGGCATGTCCGGTTTTTCCAATATGAATGCCATGTCATCGAAAAATGACGATCCCGAAGCTGCTTCCAGGCCTTTTGACAGGGACAGGGACGGATTCGTCATGGGAGAAGGTTCGGGGATGATGATCCTGGAAGAGCTGGAACATGCTGTTGCCAGGGGAGCGAGAATATACTGCGAGATGTTTGGATACGGCATGTCCGGAGAAGCATTCCACATAACTGCCCTGGAAGAATCGGGATCCAATGTAGCCAGGTGCATCGCGCTTTGCCTTGAAGAAGGCAGTATAGACAAAGAAGAAGTCGACTATATAAATGCCCACGGCACTTCAACCCCATTAAATGATGCTATCGAGACTGCAGCCATCAAGAGATGCTTCGGCAAAAAGGCATACGGGCTCAGTGTCAGCTCTACCAAATCCATGACCGGCCACTGCCTGGGCGCTTCAGGCGCGGTAGAGGCGGTAGCCTCTGTAATGGCTGTAAATGAAGATATTATCCCGCCCACAATAAACCTGGATAACCCGGACCCGGCCTGCGACCTGGATTATACGGCAAAAGTAAAAAAGAAGAAAAAGATAAATGTGGCTCTTTCAAATTCAATGGGTTTTGGCGGCCACAATGTTACCCTGGGGTTCAAGAAATATGGATAATAGCACCGAAAAGCATAAATGCAGGTCCTGCAATAAGAATATAAAAGAGAAGGTCTTTATAGAAAATCTCAGGATCTGCCCCTACTGCAATAATCATGAATATATCGGGTGCAGGGAAAGAATAGATATTACCGTAGACCCGGAGAGTTTTTCGGAGCTGGACCGGGACATGGTATCTGTGGATTTTCTTAAGTTTTATGACCTCAAGCCTTATTCTCACAGGCTGGAGGAAGCAATGCAGAAGACAGGATTGACCGAAGCTATTATCACCGGGCGGGCACTGCTGTCAGGCAGGGAGATAGCCATAGGGGTAATGGACTTCAGTTTTATGGGCGGAAGCATGGGGAGCGTAGTGGGGGAGAAGATAAAGAACCTTTGCGATCTTAGCATTGAAGACGATATACCCCTTATCATATTTTCTGCTTCCGGAGGCGCCAGGATGCAGGAGGGTATAGTATCCCTTATGCAGATGGCCAAGACCGTATCCTCGGTAAGCAGGGTGATGGAGAAGAAGATCCCCTATATATCAGTCATAACCCATCCCACCACTGGAGGAGTAAGCGCCAGTTTCGCTACCGCAGCCGATATAATAATAGCTGAACCAGGATCGCTTTTCTGCTTTGCAGGACCACGGATAGTCAAACAGACTATGAAAAAACAAATACCGGAGGATTTTGGCCTGTCAGAGAGGAATATGGCCAATGGGCAGATAGATATGATTACCGACAGGAAAAAGATGAGAGATACTTTATCAAGAATATTGAGGCTTTTTGGTGAATAACATGGATCTAAAAAAACTGGCAAAAGTCCCCAAAAGTTACCTGAAAGAGATGATAGGCTCTCTTTCCAGGATGGAGAAGCTGAAGAAACTCAAGTTTTTCAGCGGGATCCATTTCAAGGATACGGTAGAGGCATTTAACAAAAAGCTTGATAGCTACAGCCTGGTAAACAGGGAATCAAACCGGGTATGGCAGAAGGTACAGCTTTCCCGGCACGAGGAAAGACCTATGTGCCGCGATTATATCAAAGGGATCTTCACTGATTTTGTCGAGCTTTCGGGAGACAGGCTGACCGGAGAGGACAGCTCCATAATTGCCGGCCTGGGCAGGATAAGCGGAAATACAGTAGCCGTTGTGGGGCATCAAAAGGGTAAGAATACCAGGGAAAGAGTACATCATAATTTCGGGATGAGTATTCCCCAGGGATACCGTAAATCGCAGAGGATCATGAAGCTGGCAGAAAAATTCGGATTCCCGGTAGTGACTTTCATCGATACGCCTGGAGCTTATGCAGGCCTGGAAGCGGAAGATGACGGGCAGTCCGGGGCTATAGCCCGCAGCATCCAGCTTATGTTCGAACTCACCGTCCCGGCTGTATCGGTCTTTATAGGCGAAGGAGGAAGCGGGGGAGCCCTGGCCCTGGCGGTAGCAAATGAGATAGCAGTACTGGAGAACTCCACATATTCAGTCATATCGCCGGAAGCATGTTCGGCCATACTGTGGAAGGATGCTACAGGAACCAGGCTGGCAGCCAGAGCGCTTAAGATCACTTCCGGGGACCTTAAAAGGCTGGGTGTAGTAGACAGGGTGCTTCACGAACCCAGGGGAGGCGCCCATAATGATCCCAGGAGAATGATAAGGATGGTAAAAAAATATTTATCTGACGCTCTGGGAAGATTGAATAAATATTCCGGACAGGAGCTAAAACTTATGAGGGCACAGAAGTTTGAGAATATGGGGTTTTACACCAGGCTCCAGCCTGACAGTGACAGCAGCTAAAGGCATGATCACTCACCCACGAAAAGAAGGACCGGTGATCCGGCAGTCAGGTAGATACCCTCCTCAGGCCATTGCTGCAGCACTTCATCCTCCTGGAAAGAATAATCGGCTTCTACATATATGACCTCATAAGCGATATTGAGTGATTCCAGCTCCAGTGCGGCTTCCTGGACATTTGATCCGGTAACAGCAGGAACCAGCTGCACCGGCCCGGGATAAGATATTCCCAGCCTTACTATGTCGTCAGCTGTTATAGTGGACCCGGGCCTGGGTTCGACCGTCATCACTATTCCGCGACTCGCGTCCAGGTCATCTGCAGGCACTATAGTTGTCACCACTGTGATCCCGAGACTGTCCAGGTGCCTCAGTGCATAGTAAAGGTCTATCCCGATGATATTAGGCACCACAATAGTCTCCTGCCCGCTGCTGACCGTTATATCCACGCTTTCACCCATACCGGTCTCAGTCCCGTAGCCGGGAGACTGGCTTATGACTTCATCCTTTCTAAAATATTCAGAGTATTTATTCTCTACAGACCCCGGCTCCAGGCCGGATTCCTCCAGGAGCTGCCTTGCTATGCCTATCTCAAGTCCTGTCAGGTTGGGGACGACGACCTGTCCATTACTGCTGCCTGAGCTGATAAATACTTCGACAATGCCTTCTTCTTCGATAAGGCTGCCTGCTTCCGGCGTTTGCTCCACAATATAGCCGGGGGGAATGGAATCGCTTATCTCTTCCCCTGCGATCACCATGTTAAGCCCCAGCTGGGAGAGGTTATCCTCTGCCGTTTCTATATATGCATTTTGCAGGAGAGGCACCCTTATCTCCTGTATTGTCTCAGGCTGTCTTTGATAATAAAGCACAGCATAAACAATAAATAATACCAGAAAGACCATAGACATTATGGAAGCAGCCAGAAGTCCTGGATTTTTCCCCAGGCCGGCAGCCAGGATATTAGGCCGGGCATAGTCTCTCCCTGTCTTTCCCAAAAGCAGGGATTTTCCTCCCAGATAATTCTCCAGATCCAGCTTCAGATCGCCAATACCAGGGTATCTCAGGGAAGGATCCTTCTTGAGGCAAAGCATAACTATGCTTTCCAGCTTTTTGGGGATATCCGGCACCAGACTGGTAGGTTTTACCGGTTTTTCATTGACATGCTTAAGGCTTATGTCGATGGATGTATCACCCCTGAATGGAAGGTCTCCGGTAAGCATCTCATATATTACTATTCCCAGCGAATATATGTCGGTCCTGCTGTCCAGTACATCTCCTCTTGCCTGTTCCGGGGAAATATAATGAGCGGTACCTACTATATTTATGGTCCTGGTAATATCGGTATTAAGTGACTTGGCTATGCCAAAATCAGTGACCTTTATTTTCCCCTCCGGTGATATAAGGATATTCTGTGGCTTGATATCCCTGTGGATAAGGTTATTGTCATGGGCTGCTCCCAGCGCATCGCATATCTGTACCGCATATTTTGCCGCCGTATCCGGCTCGACCGAACCTTTTTTATCTATCAGTTCTTTCAGCGATATTCCTTCCACGAATTCCATGACTATATAATAATAACTGTTAAACTTGCCCCAGTCATAGATATCGACGATATTGGGATGGTCAAGCCTTGCCAGGACCTGTGCTTCCCGCCTGAACCTGGCCACAAAATTCCTGTCACCTGCATAATTTGCAGAAAGGACCTTTACAGCTACCTTCCTCTCAAGTTCAATATCCTGCCCCAGGTATATGTCAGCCATACCGCCTGAAGCGATCTTCCTTACGATGCGGTATCTGTTTGATATTATTATTTCCCTGTCTTTATCCATAGAAGTCGATCACTATAACTGAAATATTATCTTTGCCGCCCAGTTTATTAGCATGCCTTATAAGCGCCTTTACCGATTTTTCCGGTCCATCAGACCTTCCGGATATCTTCAGTATCAATTCATCCCTGAGCATAGCATTAAGTCCGTCAGAGCACAGTATAAGCCTATCTCCTTCCCTGACCTTGAGCTGGTGATATTCGGGTATTATCTTATCAGCCATCCCCAGTACATTGGTAAGGTAATTTCTCCGGGGATGATCGAAAGTATCCTCATAGGTTATGTCACCCCTCCGGTACATCTCTCCCGTGAATGTATGGTCAGAAGTAATAAGGTCGATTGTATTGTTCCTTATAAGGTATGCCCTGCTGTCTCCTACATGTATGATGTGTGCAATGCCGGGTTCGGCATAGCATGCAGTCAATGTGGTGCCCATACCGGAATAATCAAGATTGGATACTGATTCCTTAAATACTATTGAATTGGCATAGCTGACCGAATCAGCCAGAAGCCTCCTTACCGATTTTGTGGCTATATGCTTTTTACCCCCGGTCTTTTCTTCAAAATATTTCAGGAAATGATCCACAGAAAGCCTGCTGGCAACTTCACCCGCCCTGTGGCCGCCCATGCCGTCAGCCACTATAAAAAGATTGTCACTGGTGTGGAAACAGTCTTCATTATCTTTCCGTATCCTGCCTTTATGGGTGGCTCCAAAATATTCCATGGGTAATATTATATTTTATTAAGGAAAATTATTGAATCAGGTATTAAAAATCAGCAATTATAATACCACTTTAATGCAAAAAAAGATTATCATCTATTTAAAACTGGTTTATTGTATGATAATATGCAAACGTAAATTAATACTGGAAGACTAAATAAAAACCCGTTTAGGGTTGTTTGACAGTAAGCCAGCACAAATCTTTTAGTTCGTTTTAAGGATAAAAAACGGGCGGAAGAGGATGTGTTGGTTTTTTTATTTTATAGGAGTTAAAGATAATCTTATGGATGCCCCCGGAACTGGATCTGCTATTTTAGATATATTTAAAATAACTGGCATGACCATTAAATATGCTTTACGGATGTTCTTTTGCGGATTATTATCCTGTGCTTCTATAGCCATCCAGGTTTTTCAATATTCGACAATCACGGTTATGCCGATGCTGTAAAACATGATTAAGAAATGAGGGAAAGATTAAAAAATTAACAGCATTTAACTTAAAACTGGGGATCATTGCGGGCGGACAACTTGGTAAAATGCTGATCCAGGAAGCAAGCAAGTGGGACATAACAACATATGTATTAGATAATGATGAAAATTGCCCTGCCGGAAGCATTGCTTCCCATTTTATTAAAGGCAGCAATTTAGATTTTAATTCAGTTTATCAATTCGGAAAAAAGGTAGATGTTTTAACATTAGAAATTGAGAATATAAATATTAAAGCCCTAAAAAAGCTTAAATCGGAAGGACTCAGAATTATACCCGATCCTGAAATATTAGAGCTGATACAAGACAAGGGTCTGCAGAAGGTGTTCTATGCAAATAATGGAATGCCTGCACCGCACTTCAAAATATTTGATACAACAGAAGATATTTTGAACAGTATTGAAAAAGGCGAAACAAAATTCCCTTTTGTACAAAAATTAAGAAAGGGAGGATATGACGGGCAAGGAGTAGCAGTAATAAATGATCAAAAGGATTTACTCAAGTTAATGAATGGAGCATCAGTCGTTGAAGATAAAATTGATATCACTAAAGAGATATCAGTAATTGCAGCACGAAACAGAAATAGTGATATTAAATGTTATCCTGTGGTTGAAATGGTTTTTGACTCAAAAGCAAATCTGATAGATATGCTAATATGCCCTTCGTCAATTACAGTTGAACAATCCGAAAAAGCCGTTAATTATGCAAGTAAGATCATAGATCTACTGAATATGGAAGGTTTGCTTGCAGTTGAGTTTTTCATAGACTCAAAAGGCGAAGTGATCATAAATGAAATAGCCCCCCGGCCGCACAATAGCGGCCATCACACTATTGAGACCATAATAACATCGCAGTTTGAGCAATATCTGCGAGTGATCCTGGATCTGCCATTAGGCAGCACAAAGATCAAGCTGCCATCGGTAATGATAAATATTTTGGGAGCTGAAGGATTTGAAGGGTCCGTAATGTATGAAGGGTTAACTGAGAGCATGGCAATAGAAGGAGTTAAAATTCATCTGTATGGTAAAAAAAATACAAGACCTTACCGAAAAATGGGTCATATAACCATACTCTCAACATCGTTAGAATGCGCACTAAAAAAAGCCGAAAAAGTAAAACAATTAATAAGGGTAAAGTCATGAAAAGAAAATTAGTAAGCATCATTATGGGATCTGACTCAGATATGTCAGTGATGGGAAAAGCAGCCGAAATGCTTGATAAATTTGGTATCGGATATGAAATCGATATAGTTTCTGCCCACAGAACACCAAAAAAACTATATGAATTTGCTTCAAATGCACATAAGAGGGGAATAATAGCAATAATTGCCGGAGCAGGCGGTGCAGCACATCTACCGGGTATGGTGGCTGCAATTTCGCCATTACCTGTGATCGGCGTACCAATAAAATCAAGCAATTCCATTGACGGGTGGGATTCCGTCCTTTCTATTTTGCAGATGCCTGCCGGAGTTCCCGTTGCTGCAGTCGCTCTTAATGGTGCAAAAAATGCCGCTATACTTGCAGCTCAAATCGTATCGGCAATGGATATTTCAATACAGAATAAAATTATACAGTATAAGCAAGAACTGGAAGAACAGGTATTATCCAGATCAAAGAAATTAATAAATTAAAAAAAAATTTTTAAGAGAAGAAAAGCTTATTAGCAGCCAAGTACAAAAAGGAAGAAATAATTGCCTGATTCGGGAAAACGGAACGTGGCAAATTCGTGCTGAATCAGGTGAATTGGATACTGATAAGTTCGAAAATTATTCGGGCGAAGGCGAAAGATCAGGTTAACCCATTACAAACTTGCGAGAAAAAATGAAAAAATATTTAACTGTTCTAGCATCTTTTATAATAATGCTATGCATAGGAAGCGTTTATGCATGGAGCATATTTGCGTCTGAGTTAATTGAAAAATTTAATTTTTCGACTTTTCAGTCTCAAGTAATATTTGGGATATTAATTGCCGTTTTTCCAATTACTATGATTTTTGTGGGACAATTAAGTAAAAAAATCAGCTTCAAGTATTTCGGTTATATTTCAGGATTATTGTTTTTTGCAGGGTACTTTATTGCAGGAAATTCTCAAGGTGATTTTGCAATAATCCTTCTGGGGATCGGAGTTTTTGCAGGAATGGCCACAGGTTTTGGTTATTGGGCTGCGCTTACATCACCCGCTCAATGGTTTCCAGAAAAAAAAGGATTGATCACTGGCATTGCGGCTGCAGGTTTTGGTTTAGGAGCAGTATTGATGTCAGAAATGACTGAAAGGATCCTTATAGGTGGTAAAGATGTATTACAATTGCTTAAAATTGTAGGGATATCATATGGCCTTATTATATTTATTTTATCAAGTCTTATCTATCAGATCCAAAATCCGTCAAACGGTAAAGAAGAACCTATTAAAATAAGGGATCTTCTTGGCCTAAAAATCTTTAAAAAATTATTTCTTGGAATATTTTTGGGAACATTTTCAGGACTGCTGATAATTGGAAGCCTGAAAATCATCGGCGGCCAATACAATATATCTAACCATTATTTAATTCTTGGAGTTTCATTATTTGCTATTGCAAATTTTCTGGGCAGGCTTCTTTGGGGTAGTTTAAGTGATTATATTGGAGCTAGTCCAAGTATATTTTTAGCTCTGGTCTTTCAGTCAATATCAATTATATTATTAAATATCATAGATCTGTCAGATATTTCATATTTGATCATTGCCTTTCTTATAGGCCTGGGTTTCGGTGGAAATTTTGTACTATTTGCAAAAGAGACGGCCCAGGTATTTGGAGTCAGCAATCTAGGCATTATTTATCCATATGTATTTTTGGGATATTCAATAGCGGGCATTACGGGGCCTATATTCGGTGGATTGCTTTTCGATATTTCAGGCACTTACTTTTATCCTGTTTTCCTTGCAAGTATTATGAGCTTTGCAGGAAGCTTGCTTTTTTTGAAACAAATGTATTTAAAGCGATACATTTTTTTGAAGTTGATAAAGAAATTTAAGTAATAATAGCTGAGCCTTTTGCTGGAATTAAAGGAAATAAAAAACATTTACGTAAGGTAACTTTACTTTTTCTATAAAAGCAGGACAATTATGAGATTTTCAGTCAGGGCTTCCTATCCGGAAAATGGAAAATTTAACTGGCTTGAAGCTGTTAAAGCCTATGAACAATATAAGAAGAAATAAACTGCATATACTAAATTTCTATGGGCTTACGCCTATAGTATTTACTTAATTCAGGCTTTGCCTGCCCGCTTTCAGCGGGGTGTCTCCATCTACAAGCATACGCATGTAGTATTTATAGCGGAATAAATTTCTTTTGATTCAGCAACTCATCTTCCAGGAAACAACGCTTGTACTAAATTTTCTTTTCCGTCTGGCTAGCAATCCTCAATGCAAGTTTAACTCCTAATAGTGTTGCAATAAGGGCACCAATTATAGCTCCAACATATGCAGCTAACTCATATCCTTCAAAACCAGTATATTTATAGATATCAAGGCTGCCTAAAAAAGTACCACCCACAACTAAGCCGAGGAAACCACCTCCAATAACTCCAACCACTAAACCTATAAAACCACCGATGATACCCGATAACAGTTTTCTTTTCATCGTCAATCAATCCTTTCACTTTGATTTTATTTTAAAGCTTTTTGAGTTTTTTATATATT
>CAYPXQ010000101.1:0-6822 GCA_964414685.1 uncultured Actinomycetota bacterium | reverse complement strand
AGTATTAAAGAGCCCGCATATAATATGTCCTTCCTCTATCGGCGTGCTGGCATCGCTGGGCATCGGTGAAGTACCGACTTTCAGGCCGCCAGCAGCGGGAGTCATAGCAACCGGCGATGAACTTATCGGAATAGATCAAAAACTGGCCAGGGCAAAGGTCAGAGACAGTAACAGCTATACCCTTTCAGCCCAGATAATAGATGCCGGAGCTGGTTATAACCGCTACGGGATGGTGTCAGATGATGAAAAGCTTATAAAAAGGAGCATAGAAAAAGCGCTCAGGGAGAATGACATGATCCTCATAAGCGGCGGGACATCAATGGGGGAATATGACCTGTTGAGAGATACCCTGGAGGATATGGGAGCTGAGCTTGTCTTCTGGAGGGTAAACCAGAGACCGGGAAGATCCATGATATTATACAGGCTTGAAGGCAAACCTGTATTCGGACTTCCTGGAAATCCGGTCTCAGCAATGGTATGTTTTGAGATATATGTCAGGCCGCTTATAAGGAAGATGATGGGGCATGTTCAGCTTTTCCGGCCCATAGTCAGGGCTGAGGCTCTTCATGAGTTCAGGAATAAAAAGGCAGGGACAGTCTTTGCCAGGGTAATACTGGAAAACAAGGAAGGCCGCTACTTTTTCAGCTCTACCGGGCTCAAGGGCTCCGGGATGCTTACTTCCATGGTCATGGCCAATGCCATAGCCTGTTTCCCGCCCGACATGGGCAATGTCAGGAAGGGAAGCGTCATGGAAGTCTACAAGATAGGATGTCTTTGAAACTATATTATTTGAAATTCATTATTATAGTAGTATAATCGTTAAAAATTAAATATCTGTCTCCGACTCAAACGTCCTAAAACCTTTAAAGGTCATGGGCCTTGAGCGGCAGGGTTGTCCGGGAAACTGGCCAGCCTCCCATTTGGAAAGGAGACCTCAAGGCTTCAAATCTATATTTGACCGGCAGGTTTTCTTGCCGGTTTTTTCTTTTTGTATGGGCAGGTGAAGAAGAAAAGGAGCTTATAACTATGCTGAAGAGATCTGCAATGGCCATCTTAATAATCATAGCAGTATTATCGCCGGTGCTGCCGGCATGTGCCGGGGATGGTGCAGGCGGGGAGACCGCCGGCGCAGCAGATAAGGCATCACTCAGTTTGACTATAGAAAATGATGGCCAGGAAATAGTCATAAGCATGGATGAGATCCTTACACTTGATGTGGTTGAGCAAGAGGTCGCACCGGTACCCAGGGAAGATGAGGAAGTAAATGCCAGGCTGGTAAAGGGAGTGCTCCTGGAGGATGTCTTCCAGGAATTTGCCGGCATATCACAAAAAGACCCCGAAGCCATCCGGCTGGTTGCCGGCGACGGGTATTCCATCGAGGTTGCAAAGGATCTGCTGCAGACCAGGGAGATAATACTGGCTTTTGAATTAGACGGAGGATCGCTGGAAGGATGGGAAAAGCCCTTAAGGGCGGTAGTGCCCGATGTCTTTGAGATGTACTGGGTAAAGAACCTGGAAAAAATAGAAGTGGTGGAGGCAAGGTCAGCAGCTGATATCAGGAAGATAATAATGATGGAATCACGGATAAGCTATATCACGGACCAGGAATATGACTATTATGGTGAATCGGACAGGGCGGTAAAGATAAGCGACCTCCTGCTGGAATTCGAGGCTGATCCGGAAAATGTATATGCCCAGAGTGTGGACGGTATGGAAAAGAATGAAAAACCGGATATCTTTAAAAGTGCATACCTCAAATATACAGGTAAAGACTCGCCCATGTTCCTTTCGGAAGACCTTCCTCACGGGATGTGGATAAAAGAGATGCTTTACTTCACATATGGAAGTTCCGCATATTTTTCACTGACTTCGGGCTATGAAGCTCTTGAAAGCGAGACTATTGAAGGAATAAATGCTGTGAGGCTTTCCGGTGTTATAAGCCAGTGCGGACTTATGCCGCAGGATAAGTATATATTCAGGGCACTTGATAATTATTTGGTGGAAATAGAGTCAGAGTCCATCGGCCAGGGGTATCTCTATATTCAGGAAAACGGACTTCCTGCAGTTGCCTTCGAGGGCCTGGATAAAAATACAAAAGTAAAAGACCTCCTTTATATAGGAGCGGCTGAGTAGGGAAGAAATTTTCTTAATAAAAAAGAAAGGGAAAAGATGGAAAAGAAGACCTTAAAAGACATCCTGGTATGGGCAGCGTCAGCAGTTATGATATTATCATTTGCTGCAGCCTATGGCTGTGCCGGGACGGAAGCTGCCAGCATTACCGAAGCACAGTGGAGTATAACTATAAAGGCAGCTGACGGTACATCCGCAGAGTTTACCAGTGAAGACGCCGGCGCCATAGAAATGGTGGAGGTGACAGCCGAACTGGAGAAGAAGGACGGAAGCACCATAGAGGAGAATTGGATGGGCATACCACTGGCTATGGTCCTGGAGAGCGCAGGCATCGATGATTATAATACGGTATCGGTGGCCGCAAGCGACGGCTATAGCCAGGAATATGAGGCTGCAGCCATAGATGACCCCCAGACAATCCTGGGATTCTTCAAGGATGGCCAGGAAGTAAGCGCCGATGACGGACTGGTCCAGCTGGTGGTCCCCTCCATGGCCGGCATGTTCTGGATAAAGAATGTGGCCCAGATAGAGGTATTGGAGTAGCCTTAATATGTCATCAAGACTTAAAAAATTTTTTGCCAGGTTTTCGCTATTTGACCTGGTCATAATAGCTATTGTGGCTGCACTGGGCATTGCCATGAAGCCGGTCATATTGCCGCTTGTCCATATAATAACCGGTCCGCTTTTTATTCCTGGCGGAGCAATTGCCGGCGGCTTTTATATGATGTGGATAGTGGTGGGCGCAGGACTGGTAGGCAAAAGAGGTGCAGCCACACTTATAGCCCTGGTGCAGGCCATAATAGTCATATCCATAGGGATTATAGGAACCCATGGCATAATGAGCCTTGTCACCTATGTGGCTCCCGGGATAGCAGTAGAGGTCTTGCTGCTTGCAACCAGGCAGAAGGGCGACAATATATTTGCCTGTTTCTTTTCCGGGATGGCGGCAAATATGGCAGGTACCGTACTTACAAATTTTGTTTTTTTTAAACTGCCGCTCATACCACTGCTGCTCACCCTTGCCGGGGGAGCCCTGTCAGGCGGTCTGGGAGGTTTACTGGCATACCTTATAATAAAGAATTTCAGGAAGTTGAATATTGCAGGGATCAACAAGACTGAAGGGGTGGAAGAAAGATCGGTAAAACAGTAAAAACGATCCTCATAGCCTCGACTGCCGTTTTTTGCCTTGCGGCGGGGGCAGCAGCAGGTTTTTTCATACCATACGGCTCCTGGCAGGACCGCGGCTATATGTCATCCGTATTTATCAGGGGAGACGTTTTCAGGGTCATTGAGCTGGAGGAAGAGATCCTCAAGCAATATGGCAATAAGAGTGACGGCAATGGAAATACCGGCCTCATAAGCCTGGAGGAAATGCTCTCCATGGCCGGGCCTGCATCAGCCGATTTTAGCGTCTATATCATAGCTTCCGACGGCAGGACCGCGGCGCTTCAGGGTGACCAGCTTCAGGGTTCATATATAGGATGGGGCAGCCAAAACGGCTGGGAAGCCTTTAATCCCAGCCATCCCGTTAGCAGCAATATAAAAGGTATCCGGGAGATGGTGGTAGCGCTGGAAGAAAGACAGGATGATTTTGGCCTGAATATAATAAGCATGGAAGAAAACATTACTTCCATTACACCAGGTAATGCCTATCTGTCGGCAGCCAGGGATCTTGGATCTGGCGGGACTTCTTTTAAGGGATCAGGAGATGAAAAGCTTGAAGCCTCTGCATTCCAGGAAAGATATATGATAAGGCTGGAGGAGCTGACTGATACCCGGCCGGAGACCATGGTCATTATGGGCTCCGAAGGCGAGTATTTATTCCTTAAAGGTATAAAAAGTATAGCTTTTGAAGTGGAGGACAATAGGTTTGCCTTTAATGGGACATCAGCTGAAGACTCAATAGACGATCTTAAAGGCGTGGTGCTTGATCCGGCTGCAGCAAGCATTATGGATGTATACCATGATACTCTTGGTTTTACAGGAAACGGCATCAGCGTCCTGCTCATAATCACCGACGGCATGGGTTATCACCAGTATGAATATGCTGTTGACAATGGCTATGCGCCTTTTATGGGTTCTATACCCCGGGCAGTTAAGGCATTATCGGTGTACCAGCCGGTGACAAATGCCGGACTTGCCGCCATGTTTACCGGAAGACCTCCTGCGGAAAACGGGATATATTCCAGGAAGCAGAGGATCCTTCAGGTCCCTGATATATTTGGGGAGCTTATGGATAATGGCAGGAAGTCCGTTCTTATAGAAGGAGATATCCAGGTAATAAAGACAGAACCAGAAGCCTGGCTGAATTCGGACAGTGATTCTGACGGTACCATCGATGATGAGATATTCGAAACGGCCATGGAAAACCTGGACCAGGGCGCAGACCTTATGGCAGTACATTTTCACAGCATAGATGACTCAGGCCATGACAGCGGCGGCCTGTCGCCGGAGACGATGGAAAGGATAAAGATAATAGATTCATACATAAGCCAGCTGGTATCAGGATGGCAGGGAAAAGTCATAATAACCTCTGACCACGGCATGCACTCCACCTCCGGAGGAGGAGACCACGGCCAGTTCCGGTATGAGGATATGGCAGTTCCCTATATGATAATCGATGGAGGTAAAAGGTGAAAAAGAAAAATATAATGATCATATCTTCAGTGATAACAGCCCTACTGATAGTGTTGGCAGTCACTGCTTTCTTAAATGCCGGCAATCTGGAAGAAAAAAAAGCCCTGGAACAGGAAGCGATCATTCAGGTAAGTACAGGCGAAGTCATACTGGGCCAGATAGACATGGGACTTATTGAAAGGATAGGCCCGGCAGACTTTGCCGCCACCAGGGATACCAGCGATTCGGGTCCCAGTGAACACCTTTATACAGGAGTACTTCTAAAAAGTGTCCTGGAAGAAATGGGTATTGATATCCGGGATCATGAAACAGTCATAGCCAAAGCCATTGATGGATATAATGTGGCCTATGAGGCTTCAGAGGTCCGGAAAGAGGATGATATTTACCTGGCTATAGCCCGTGACGGGGAGGCCCTGGGATCCAAAAGCACAGGAGGCAGCGGCCCTTACCAGATAATAGTCAGAAAAGATCCATTCAGCCAGAGATGGTGCAAGTTTGTGATAGAACTGGAGCTAAGATGACAATACCGCTGGAAATAAGGGGGCTTCATTTCAGTTATGAAAAAAGAGGCCCCAGCATAATTGACGGCATAGACCTTGCCGCAGAAAAAGGGGGCATAACCTCTATACTGGGGCTTTCAGGATGCGGCAAGAGCACTTTATGCTACTGCATGTGCGGTATCATACCCCATATATATGAGGGAATCCTCTCTGGAGAGGTACTTATCTTCGGTAAACCAGCTTCCAGGATGAGGCTTCCGCTGATCTTTACCCGGGTGGGAATAGTATTCCAGGACCCGGATACCCAGCTTTTTTCTCCTACCGTAGAGGATGAGATAGCATTCGGCCCCGAAAACCTGTGCCTTGACCGCTTACAGATAGGACAGAGGATAGATGAATGCCTGGAGATAACCGGGATGAGCCAGTACAGGCTGGCGCACCCGGAAAAACTTTCCGGGGGCCAGAAGCAGCTTATAGCCATAGCATCAGTACTGGCGCTCAGGCCAGATATAATAATATTTGACGAAAGCCTTTCACAGGTAGACAGTGAGGGGAAAGCCAGGATAAAGGACACCATACTGGAGTTAAGGGACAGGGGAAAGACCATTATAATGGTAGAGCATGACCTGGATAATCTGGACATAGCTGACGGGGTCTTTTTCATGGGGGAAGGAAGATTAAAGGAGATAGATAAAAACAGGGCAGGTGATGCAGTTGGCCTTTTTAGAGGCAGATAAAGTCTCATTTGCATATGACGGCAAGACTGAAATCATATCCGGTCTGGATGTAAGCATAGGAGGCCGGGGCTTTACTGCCATCATGGGGCCCAACGGCAGCGGCAAGACGACCATAGGCAAGCTCATGATGGGGATACTAAAGCCTTCTTCCGGCAGGGTATTTATAGACGGTGATGACACCCGGACGCTCAGCCTTGGCCAGGCGGGATCAAAGATAGGCTATCTTTTCCAGAACCCCCAGTTTCAGATTTTTTCCCAGAATGTGATGGATGAGCTCACATTCATCCCCCGGCTGAAGGGCGGGGATGAAAGCAGTTTAAAAAGAAAAGCCATAAGGCTTATAAGGCTGCTGCACCTTGAAGACAAAAAAGATATGCCTGTATTTAACCTTAGTTATGGTGAGAAGCAAAGGCTGGCCATTGCCGGGATCCTGGTTTGCGGCCCCCGCTACCTGATACTTGACGAACCCACAACCGGTCTTGATATGGTAAGGAAGGATATGCTCATATCAATACTGAAAAAACTTCTGGACGATGGCATAGGGATGACAGTTATCACCCATGACCGGGGATTTATAAATAATTTTTCCGGAAGGCTTTTAAACATGAGGGAGGGAAGGATATCTGAGACCGCTATTTAAAAATTTTGATGTAAGGACCAGGCTGGCAATAGTAGCAGGGATATCTACCACGGCAGTAGTTATCCAGCATGTCTATGTACTTTTATTCCTCCTTATTATCTCAATAGTCCTGTCAGCATTATTCTATGGCAGCCTTTTAAATACCATAAGGACCGCCAGGAGGCTGTGGTATGTCTTT